>JANWWQ010000036.1 GCA_025055635.1 Flavobacteriales bacterium | reverse complement strand
TTCTTAAATGGTGGAGAAAATGAGCGAGGATTCTGAAACGCTCAAAAATGATACGGCTCTCTTTACTTTTCTGTTTCAGGATGAACCTTTCCTCTTGATAGACGTGCGCACCCCTTCCGAGTTTCGAAATGGCCATATCCCCGGTGCTATAAATGTGCCATTGTTCCTGGATGAGGAAAGAGCAGCCGTTGGACTTCTCTATAAGCAAAAAGGCAGCAGAGCCGCAATAAGAGCTGGGCTGGATTATGTGGGCCCCCGCCTCAGTACCCTCGTTAAACAGGTAGAAGATCTCTTGGAACAGGGGGAAAATTCTCCAAGGCTAATCATTTATTGTTGGCGTGGAGGGATGCGTAGCGCCTCCGTGGCATGGTTGCTCCGATTGTATGGAATGGAACCAGAGACTATCCCGGGAGGATATAAATCATTTCGGCGTTTTGTGAACAGTATTTTTACAAAACCCATACCCATTGCAGTTTTAGGTGGTCTGACAGGGAGTGGAAAGACCTTGGTTCTTCGCCAAATGCAGTTAGCAGGAATTCCGGTAGTGGACCTTGAGGAGTTAGCCTGCCATCAGGGTTCAGCTTTTGGGCATCTGGGGCAACCCTCACAGCCCTCTCAGGAACATTTTGAAAACTTGTTGGCCTTGACCTTGTATCGTGCAGGTAAAAAAGCATTAGACTCTGGAAGTGTAGTTTGGATAGAAGATGAATCGCGCTTTATAGGCTCTTTGCATTTGCCTTTACCCTTATGGCAACGCATGCAGGAAGCACCCCTTTTCCTAATGCCCGATAATCCGCAGCGCCGCTTGGATACCCTGTTAGCCAATTATGGTCATCACGATCCAAAGGATTTGGCCTCGTCTATCCTAAAAATTCGAAAAAGACTGGGACCAGAGCGCACCGCCCAGGCTCTAGCCGAGTTAGGGAAAGGAAACTTACGTAATATGGCTTCTGTCTTGTTGGAATATTACGATAAAACCTACACTTATAGCCTTACTCAGAAAAAGGGTCCGGCTCCCATTCATCTACCTAATGAATGCTTAAACACCCAGAAGGCAGCTCACTATCTGGCCTCCTTAAACCCCCTGCACCTGGCTACGACAAGTCCTGAACCTCTAACTTCGCCCCGTGAGTCTGTGGCCCCCTCTTACCCAATTTAGCCGAGCCTCTGGATGCGGCTGTAAGGCTGATCCTGGGGCTTTACAATCTGTGTTGCAGGTGCTCCAAACTCGGAAAGTGCGATTTCCAAATGTCTTACGGGACGCCACAAGTGCTGACGATGCAGCTGTGATCCAATGGGCCAATGGTTCTTTACTCCTGCTTACGACAGATTTTTTTGCTCCTGTTCTGGATGATCCCTACGATTTTGGGAGAGTAGCGGCTGCCAATGCCCTGAGCGATATATACGCCATGGGGGGGCGGCCTTTGGCAGCTTTGGCCGTACTGGCCTGGCCTATAGAAAAACTAGGTCCCCAAACCGCTGCAGAGACTCTGCGTGGCGGCGTAGATATGTGTGAACAGGCAGACGTCTCCTTGGCGGGCGGGCACACAGTAGAAAATCCAGAACCTCTATTTGGTCTATGTGTAGTAGGCACGGCCACTACCCCTCAACTGAAGACGAATGGGGGCGCCCAAATCGGCGATTTGCTCTATCTGACCAAACCCCTGGGTTCAGGCATGCTGCTCACCGCCATTAAGCGCCGACTCCCTCTGGAAGAGAAAGAATTTGAAAATTTACTCCACACTCTGACCACTCTTAACAAAGGAGGCGAACAATTTGGCAAATTGATGTTTGTTCACGCTCTCACGGATGTTACAGGATTTGGCCTCCTGGGCCACTTGTCGGAAATGTGTCAGGCCTCCAGACTTTCAGCTCGGCTTTACTGGGATCAAGTGCCCCTGCTACCGGGTACAGAAAGATGTATTACTCAATTCATTTATCCAGATATTACATTTCGTAACTGGAAGCATGTGGAGCCCATGGTCTGTTTTGAAAATATTATTTTGAAAAATCAGTCGCTCCGGCCTATCCTCACGCTCTGTGACCCGCAAACTAACGGTGGACTATTGGTGGCTGTGAACCCGAATTACAAGGACAAATTTGACCAACTTTGCCGTGAGCTGGAGATACCTCTCTTTTTAATAGGGGAATTCATTGAGAAGAAAGAATATCAAATTTATATTTTGTAATTAAATCCAAATACACGTCGTAATCCTCTTTTTTTTAGAAAAGTGAAAAAGTCTCTTCTATTTGCATGTGCCGTGCTAAGCGGCTTGCTCGCCGGCTCCATGATCAATGGTTTCCTCGTTTATTTAGGTCCCAGTCTCATTCCTCCGCCTTCGGATTGTGACCTTACCACGTTGAAAGGCCTCCGACAAGCTATGCCCCACATGGCTCCTCGGCATTTTATTTTTCCTTTTTTAGCCCACGCTCTCGGCACTTTTCTGGGTGCTGCCGTATCCACATTGATGGTGCGGGGGCAAAGCCTGTGGCCCGCCATGATTGTGGGCTTACTTTTCCTGCTGGGCGGAATCGTTAATGTAGTCACGCTGCCTGCGCCTGCGTGGTTTTCTGCTGTTGACCTGCTGCTGGCCTATATCCCCCCAGCATTTTTAGCCAGATGGGGGGTGTGCCGCCTTGCCAAAAAACGTGCACCTTCAGCGCAGGTAAGTTCTTAAATTACCTTCTGCATGGGATTCACGCCTATTGTAGGCCATCGCTGGGCCTAAGTGCTTTTTGACAAACCTAATCTTTAGGCTCAACTGTAGCGGACCAAACTGATATGCAGGGGTTTCTTTTTCTCCAAACAAGTATTTAAAGAAAAATGAAGAAATTAAATGATTAATTCTATGAAAACCATTTTCTATTTTTAAACTTTTTAAATTTCTTCCCCCTTTGAGTTTAAAAGTTATTAACAGAAATCCTGAAATTCATGAATATGCTTTTCAAAATCAGGGATTCATGACAGGAGTCTTTCTGAGCCGGCCAGCTAGGTGCAAAGCCACATCGGGATAATCTGTAATAACTCCATCCACTTCCATATTCATCACTTTCACAAGGTCTGATGTGTCGTTCACCGTCCATGGGATGACCATGTAACCCCATTGGTGGAATCGGGAAATTACCTCAGGGGTGAGAGTTTTCCATTGGGGGCTGTAAATTTGGGCTTTGAAACCTAATGTTTCCTCAATTTGTTCTGGTGTATGCCCCTGCTCGCTAAGCCACGCAAGCGGTGTGCTGGGGTCAAGCTCATGGTAGGCTTTCAGAGCCCTAGGATCAAAAGATTGAATACATAATCGAGGCCCGAGATTAAAGGGTAGCAGGGTTTGATAGACCAAACGACAAAAGACATCTACAGGCGGGGTGCGCCACCGATCCCAGTCCGGCCGACTTTTTATTTCCACATTGTAGCGAATAGGGGGTAGGTGGTGGGTTTTCCAGAATTTTTCACATGTATCCACAACTTGACTTAATAATGGCTTGCAGGCACTCAGTCGTTGTTGTCGGGGAAAGTTTTTATGCCCTCGCCGGCCCACATCATATTGACGGATTTCGCTATATGGCATTTCAAAGAGGGAAAGGCTTTCTTCTTCCACAGGGAGCACCACATCCATATTGGGTCTTGACGAAAATTCTGAGCTAAACCAGGGTTCATGGCTTACCACTACCTGACTGTCAGCGCTCACCACCACGTCCAACTCTAAGGTGTTCACCCCAAGTTGCATGGCGTGGATAAAGGCAGGGATTGTGTTTTCTGGCATCAGACCTCTGGCGCCCCGGTGTCCTTGTATGTCAAAATTTTCAGGTAAGGTACGGGTGAGCCGCGGTGCTTCAGGGGTTTTCTGCTGAACACAGCAAACTATGTGGGTTATCAAGCAAATCCATAGGAAAGAGAAAAGAAGTCCCTTCATGGTGTTTTAGTGAAGAGCGTAAAGGTACTATTATTCATGAGTATGTTTAAGTATAGGATTTCAACTATTTGATTACAAACTATTTATTACGGCGGGCCTTGGCCATGAAAAAACCATCGCACGCATGTTCACTGGGCCACAGCTGACGACGATCCAGGGGTTCAAAGTGAGGGTGATGGTGTAGAAATTGTTCCCATTGTAAATAGTTTTCGGCCGGCAGAATGGAACAAGTGGCATACACGAGGATGCCCCCGGGCTTTACGAGGGGGGCGTATGTTCGGAGGACTTTTTTTTGCACTTCCAGACAGTTTTGAAGCCAACTTCGTGTTAGGCGGTATTTCAAATCGGGATTACGGCGCCATGTTCCGGTACCCGTGCAAGGTGCATCTATTAATACCAGATCAGCCGTGCCTTGAAGACGCTTGTAAGCCTTGGTGGATGCAATCACACGGGTTTCAATGATATGAACCCCAGCCCGACGGGCTCGTCGCCGGAGTTCTTCCAGCTTGGAGGCACTCACATCCAAGGCTATGATATGGCCCTTGTTTTGCATTAATGCTGCCAGATGTAGGGATTTACCTCCGGCTCCTGCACAGGCGTCCACCACGCGCATCCCTGGAGTTGGGTCTGAAAAATGCGAAACGGCCTGAGAGCCGGCATCCTGTAATTCGTACAAACCCTTCTGAAAGGCCTGGCTGGAAAAGAGAGAATGAACCTTATCCAACACCACAAGGGCTTCCGGTGAGAGCGGATGGGGCTGGGTGTGAATGGATTCGGATTCCAGAAGGTGAATGAGTTCTTGGGGTGAGATTTTAAGGGTGTTGCAACGGAGGTGAGGAGGAGCCGGTCCGTGCTGGGCCGCACATTCCCTTAGCCACCGCTCGTCCAGTTGCTCTATCCCAATGTGCCAAGCTTCGTCGGGCAAGGAGTACAACACAGCGGAAGGAAGGTTTTGATTTTTTTCCTCTGCGTCGGGAGTTTTTTTTACGAAACGGGCGTTATTGTCCAAGTAAAACTGAATGAGGTTAACGATGGCTTGTTTTTCCAGGCTCGGGGAAGTCCCCGCCAGGAACCAGAGGTAGCGCCAATGGCGGATGACAGAATATGTGGTTTCTGCAATAAAGCGCCTGTCCCGTGCGCCTGGACGACGAAGGGTTTTCAGGGTGGTTTCAAGCGCTTTATCAGGTCTAGCCCCTTGCCCCAAGACGATTTGGAGAGCCTGGGCTACTGCCTCTAAATGAACCTTATACCTTAAGGTAGCGGGCAACTGATTTACAAGATACGGAATTCAATGCGCCGGTTTTTAGCTCGGCCTTCAGGAGTATTGTTATCAGCTATCGGCATGTCACGGCCCATGCCTTTTGTAATGATACGACCGGGGTCAATATCCTTGGATACCAAGTATTCCTTAACCGCTTCAGCTCTCTTTAGGGAAAGCTCCCGCAGGTAAGCATCGGTGGTGCGCTCATTACTGCCGTCTGTATGGCCTATCACTTCCAGACGATAGGAGGGATTTTCTTTTAGAAGTGCTGCCAACTGGTTCAGAATGGGAAAAGATTCGGGCTCTACTTTGGTGGAATTCGGTTTGAAGGCGATGCTGCGCAAGTCAAACTTCCGATCTTCCGTAAGCGGTATTAATTCAATGTTTAGGTCCACATCCTCGTTTTCCACTTTAATCGGCATAGTGCAAGTAAGATATCCGGGCATTTCCACTTTTATTACATAATCTCCGGGTGTCACTTCATGCTCAAACCTTCCAGAATTGGTGCTATACGTTTTGCTCACCCTTGTGCGCATGTTTATGAATTGATACACCGGCATCATGATTTCATTAGAACTACTATTTACAAATACACCGGTAATTTTTAGTTTTGGTGGGGGCGGAGGTTGTGCGGCTGCCTGCGTAAAGCTGAGCACTTCAATTTCATTGAGGTAAGCACCCTGATAGACCGCATCTCCAAAACCCTTAAAATCTACGCGCGTTTCAGGAACACCCAAACTCACGATAAAGTCCCGGATTTGCTTTGCCCGATATGTGCTTTCGGAAAGGGATTCTCCGCTAGAACCTGGTCTTTTGCCGTGTGCGTTGATGCGAATTTTAAAACCCGGATTGTCTTTAAGAAATTCTGCTAAATATCCAAGCTCTTCTTTGGAATATTCTACGAAGATATTTTGGCCATTTTCAACATAGTAAAAGTGCATCAAAGGACTTTTGGCACCTTTCGCAAAAGGTACAAGTTTTATGGTAAGTTGTTCGTCATAATCCAGCGCACTTACGAAAGCGGCACGGGGTATGTATCCAGGTCTGGAACAAAATAGAAAGTAATCCAAATTTTTCCTGCTCACACTAAATCGGCCATTAGGAAGGCTTTGAAAACGGATAGCCATGGTGCCTTCCACTCTTTCCTGTAAAGCCATATTACACTGCAGAGGAGCTCCCGTGATAAAATCCTCTACCCGTCCTCTGAGAAAAAAGTTTCCCCTCTGAAAATATAAAACCTCCTTGGGGGGCTTAATCTCTTCGGCGTCCATGGCCGTAGAGGGTATAGATTCGGGGGCCCCGTATGGTTCCACGCTTACATCATCAATGTAGTAGTAACAAAAGTTATGGTCTGGTTCACCGCTCTTATCACCAATCCAAAACACAGGACCTTTGAGATCATTTCGGAAATGTCCGATGATAATATATTTTTCACCTCCAGAAGCCAAAAAATCGCCTGTGACGACCATCCAACGGCCTTTTTCCGAAAGAAGGCGGGTAGAATCATTGACTTCAATAACTCTAAGTTGGCTAAGGGCTCCAGAGAAGTCGCTTGGCATTGTGGGCAAGGTATTGACGAATGCAACGGCCGGAAGACTCCCTGCCAGGCTAGATTTATCAGCCAAAGAAAGATAAAACCGGACTCTGTATCGGTTCAAGCTGCGTAGGGGTGCGGTAAGCTGCCCTACTAGGTAATGGCGGCGTTCGGGATATTTATCACTCCGATACAAAAAACCAGCATATCCTGATCCTGTACGGGCATTCTGGAAACCATATTTATTGTAAGGAACGCCATAAGATGTATCTTCCGAGCAACTGTTGAAATACTCAAATGCGGTCAAATACGATACGTTAAACCAGTGCTTTAGGCGAGCAGCCTCAACGCCGTTTGAGTATGTAAGGTATTTGGCGGAAATTTCAGGAGTAATGCATCTTTCAAACTTTTCAAAAGAGGGGTCGGCCACAAGGTTTTGAGCCTTAATGAATTGATGACAAATCCCCATGTAGAGAAGAACAAGAAATAAAACGATGTTTTTAAAGTAATTGAGTTGAGTCAATTCGTTAATCCGTTTGTGAATTTTCATACACTTCCAGGACAGATTTATGGATCTGAAATTGCTGGACCCGCAGGTTCCTGGGAACCACAGGCGAGGCCACTCCACGCGAAAGAGCATTCAGCGAATTAAAAACGTAAGTTTTATCCCATAAGTTGCAACTCAAAAAATATTCAAGGGTGTTTCTTCCCCCCTCCACCAGGATGCTTGATATATCTTCCTCTACTAAAAGTTCCCGGATACCCTCCTGGAGGGAGGAGCAGCGCTTCCACCTTTTGATTCCCCGATCGGAATTACGATGTCTGTTGAGCACTAACAAAGGTGCTTGGTCGTTAAAAATTCTGAGGTGGGAAGGTAATGCGTTTTCAGGGTCCCATACTAGGCGCAGCGGGGAAGGTCTTTTAATATGACGTACAGTGAGTTGCGGGTCGTCATTAAGGGCTGTACGGTATCCCACCAGGATGGCATCATGTAGGCTTCTTAACCAATGGATGAGGACATCCTCCCGGGGTGTGGTTATTCTTACTGGCCGTCCCTCTTCCATGGCCATAAATCCGTCAGAGGAAGTAGCCCATTTCAGGGTGATGGCCGGCCTTTTTTGAATTTTATTTACAAAATAGAACCGGTTCATTTGCCGCGCTTCCGCTTCTAGGACCCCACAACGCACTTGGATGCCCGCCTCTCGCAAGAGGGTCAAGCCTTTGCCGGCTACACGAGGATCTGGGTCCATGTGAGCCACCACAACGGCCGCAGGTTTTTTACGGAGGAGCAGGTCGGTGCAAGGAGGTGTTTTGCCGTGGTGGCAGCAGGGTTCCAGATTAATATAAACCGTGGCTCCCGCCACCTCACCATCTGGGAGCGCTTGTAAGGCCATCACTTCGGCGTGTGGTCCCCCGAAAAAGGCATGCCACCCTTCTGAAATGATTTTATTGTTTTTTACAACTACGCATCCCACCAAGGGGTTGGTACGTGTAAAGCCTGCACCCCTGTGGGCCAACTCAAGGCACCTCCGCATGTAAAGCTCGTCGGCCGGGTTTAATTCCATCCACTTTTTGAGGCAAATTTCATCACTTTGCCCCGCCTGGGAATGTCCTCCCTCCCTGCATCTAATCGTCTGCCTGATATTAAGAGGTGGTTTTGCAATGAAGCGGCTCCTTGGCTCCCACAGGGAGAAGCTGAACCAGCTTTTTGGTACATCATGGAAGAAGTTCTGGGCATCTGCCGTTCCAAAGCTTTGGCTGAAGGGTCTTTATTCTTTTTAACGGAGGGACAGCTAAGGAAACTTTTGCTGGTTCTCAAAGATATTAAATCTTTCAAGCCTCTCCAGTATATCACGGGAAGAGCCCACTTTATGGGGCTCTCCTTGTATGTGGATAGTCGCTGTCTGATTCCTCGGCCTGAAACAGAGGAATTGGTAGCATGGATGACCCAGGATGCCCATGTCTTGAATGCCGACAGTATACTGGACGTGGGGACGGGTTCCGGTGCCATAGCGCTTGCACTGAAGGCTTTCCTTCCGGCCGCACGTGTGGAAGGAATGGATGTCTCTGCCGACGCCTTAAAGATTGCCCAGAGGAATGCAAATGCCCTGCGCCTAAATGTGCATTTTTTTCAGGCTGATATCCTGCGGGAGGAATTTGACCTTAAAGGATGGGATGTAGTGGTTGCAAACCCTCCCTACATTCCGGAGAATGAAAAAAGCTTGCTCCAACGCCAGGTGAGAGATTGGGAACCTCCTCAAGCGCTTTTCGTGCCTGACGATGATCCGTATCTTTTTTACAGGGTAATACTTCAAAAATTATCCCCTGGCCAAGTGGCATTTTTTGAACTGGGAGAAAAGCAGGCTGAGGGCTTGGAGGCACTGGTTCGGGCCTTTGGATCGCAAGATTTTGAACTACGTTTTGATAGCCAGGGGCATATACGCATGGCAAAGGTGGTGAAATAAAGCTTTTTACTTTGCCTGTGGTTTTTTTCACTTAAGGGTTTTGGTATGAGTAAGAAAAAGCTTGTAGTTCTATCAGGAGCGGGGATCAGCGCGGAAAGTGGTTTGCAAACATTCCGCGGGGCGGGTGGATTATGGGAGGGTCACAGAGTAGAGGATGTGGCCACACCGGAAGCCTGGCAAAGGCAACCTTCTCTAGTATTGGAGTTTTATAACCAGCGCCGTTCGCAACTACAAAACGCCTCTCCCAATGAAGCCCATTACCTTCTGAAGGATCTTGAGAATTGGTTCGATGTTCACATCATTACTCAAAATGTGGACGATCTTCATGAACGTGCCGGTAGTCGCAAAGTCCTCCACCTCCACGGCTTGCTCACGCAAGTGCGTAGCGAGCGCAACCCCAACTTAATATTGGATTGGGGCTACAAGCCCCTTTATCTTGGCGACAAGGGGCCTGATGGTGCTCAGCTGCGGCCGCATGTGGTGTGGTTTGGAGAAGCCGTACCTGCCATGGAAGAGGCTGAACGCATCACCCAATCAGCTGATATTTTCCTGATCGTGGGTACCTCTTTGCAAGTGTATCCAGCGGCGGGCCTGGTGTTTATGGTTCCCCAAAAAGTGCCCATTTGGTACATTGATCCCGATCCTAACGCAGATTTTGAAAGCGGATTCATCCGTTTTATTCGGGCTACAGCTACCGAAGGAATGAAAATCTTTTTTAAGGAAATCACTCAAAAATTCGGTTTATGAGGGCCTCCCCAGAGGAGGGAAAAATATTTGTACCCGGTAGAATAAATTTTCTTGGAGAACATCTTGACTACAATGGAGGCACTGTGTTGCCTTTTACCCTTAATCTTGGGCTAACGGGTTGTTGGGAAACCATTGCAGAACCCGTGGTAGAAATTTGGTCGGAAGGTCACCCTCGGCGTTGCATCATTCCCCTTCGTGAAACGTGGCTCCATCCGCCGTTGGACCCTTGGTACCGTCCGGCATGGGCCATGTTGTGTGTGTTGGTAGCAAGATATCCAGGTAAAGAACGGGGGTTTCGCTTACGGATTTCCTCCACTCTCCCTGCCGGAGCAGGCCTCTCTTCTTCCGCAGCCATTGAAGTTCTAATGGGTTGCGTTTTTGCGGCGGTGCAGGAAGTTCATCCTGAACTGGCGGATGTGGCTTTCGCAGCCCTTGAAGCCGAGCATCACCACTTGGGCGTGCGTTGTGGTATTATGGATATGTGGGCCATCGTACATGGTAAAAAAGGATATCTGACTGCCATTGACTGCAATGGACCTTCCCATAAGCTGGTTCCCTTTTCCACCGGACCCTTTCAACCCCTAATAATTAATTCACGCCAACCGCGTACACTGGCCCATTCGGCTTACAATGACCGCCGGGCGGCCTGCGAACGGGCGCTGAAGGCGCTTCAATCCTTGTGGTCCGTGCCTTACCTTGCTGCCGCTCTTCCAGAAATGCTTATCGCCATCCCTAGTGAAGAGGACAAACGGCGTGCCCGCCACGTCATTTCAGAAAATAGACGAGTGCAAAAGGCCATTGTGTGCCTGGAAAACGGCAATTTTCAAGCCTTGGGCCCTTTGCTCAGGGAAAGCCATAGATCTTTGGCTGAAGATTACCAGGTCACAACCCCGCTTCTAGATCGACTCGCTGAATGGGCCAACAGCCAAGAGGGATGTCTTGGCTGTCGCATGACGGGAGCAGGTTTTGGAGGGTGCCTGATAGCCTTGGTGCATCAGGATGCGCTGCCAACGTTTCGCAAAAAATTTGATGCTTTTGCATCCACTTTTTCCCCTCCTCCTGAGCTACTGGATGCAAGGCCCGGAGAAATAAATTTTTTGTTGTAGTGCTTTTGATGATTTCAAAAGTGTTTTGATTATGCTAAATATTGAAGGAGAAATGTTTCTTTCCAAAGTGTTAATTTCTGTTAAACTTCGTAAAAAGACCGAAAACCCGTAAGTATATTTGTCCAATGGTGCGATGCAAATTGGCCAGTTTTATACTGTTTTTCGCCTTTTTTCAAAAACTTTCTTTGTTAGGGCAGCCTTGTTTGAGCACTTTAGTTTTAGAGAGACTTGTGGTAGAAGTGGATTCCCTTTATGCCCTGTCTTATCATCCCTTCAATAAACCACCAGTTCCTGAGTTGGAGGGCTTTCCGAGTAGGGCTTTAAGTGCACGCCTTTGGCTTGTAGGCATAGGCCATCCCAATGAGCGGGAATCGCTGATAATCCGTTTGAAAAATTCCCCTGTAATTAGCTACGTTGGGGAGGTGCATCGCGATACAGGCGGGACTGTCTGGTACGTTTTACCGGAATTTTTTGTGATGCCCACGGAGCGTTGTGATGTGTCGGCTTTGATGAATGAGGCACATCAGAAGGGCATCGCTTTTTACCGGCGTGACCCAGAAGACGGCCTACTTTATTTCCGTTTCAGCAAACATTCGCTCATTTCTCCTGCTGCCTGGGCACAAGAGCTTAGGAACCGCCCAGAAATAGCCTGGGCGGAGCCCAACTTGGGTTTTCATCCTATTGTGGCGGTCAACGATCCGCTGTTCCCTTATCAATGGGCTTTGCGCAATACGGGAAGCCCCCAACAGGGCTATGGCACACCTGGGGCCGATATCAAGGCTGAATCGGCCTGGGGCATCACAACGGGAAGCCCCTCTGTCAAGATTGCCATATTGGACAGTGGGGTAGATACCTCACATCCTGATTTGAAACCAAATTTATTGCCCGGCTACGATGCCACAGGGCAGGGGAGTGCCGGATATCCCAACGTAGGCCCCTTCGCTAGTGACGGCCATGGGACTTCCTGTGCAGGCCTAGCTGCAGCCGCTGGAAACAATGGCCAGGGCATCGTCGGCGTGGCCTATACCTCTCGCATAGTGCCTGTGAAAATGTTCTATTACATTGACACAACCCTGGTGATACCGGGAATCATAGACACTACGCTCCACGAAATACCTTTTAGCACCACATTGTACATGCTAAATGCTATCAATTGGGCCCGAAACACTGCCCAAGTTGATATCATGAGCAACTCATGGGGAATACCTCCCAACCTTCTTCCCTTTGCTTCTATTAATCCAAATGCGGTGAACAATGCTATTAAAAATGCCACCACCCTGGGCCGGGGAGGAAAGGGTATTGCCATGTTTTTCTCCAGCGGCAACGACAATGATGGGCTCATTTGGCCAGCATCCTTCCACTCCTATGTGATTTCAGTGGGCGCCAGTACCAACAAAGATTTGAAGGCCCCTTACAGCAACTATGGTCAGTATTTGGATTTTGTGGCCCCGGGCCATCAGGTATATTCCACCGATTTTTCAGGTGCTTATGGTTACTCTTCCGGTTCATACATCAGTCAGTTCTCCGGAACTTCGGCGGCCTGCCCGATAGCAGCAGGAACAGCCGCGCTGGTGTTGAGCGTTCGGCCGGATTTTACGGCTGAGCAATTGCGGCGATGCCTGCGGCAATCGGCTGAAAAAGTGGGAGGTTATGACTATGATAGTACCGGTGTAGACGGTGCCTGGGATGCCTACATGGGTTACGGTCGTCTGAATGCTTTTGCGGCTCTCATACTGGCCCCTCAGCTCTCGGATAGGGAAGCAGAAAACCAAGTGCTGTTTTGGCTTTACCCCAATCCGGCCAAGGACTACCTCTGGATCCGGTGGATTTCATCCACCGAGGCTTCTCAAAAGTGGACAGCAAGTCTTCTAACTTTGGATGGTCGTGCCATTGCGTCGTGGGCGGGCCCAGTTGAGCCTAGCAATTCCCAACAAATTCTCCTTCCAGACTACCTTTCTCCTGGAATGTATTGGTTCCGTCTAAGATTAGAAAAGAATAGGATAATTACAAAAACGGTGATCCTTGCAAAGTAACTTCGGCTGATGCTCTCGGTATGCCCATGCTTGCGTTTTTTCATAAGAAAAGACGAACCCTAACTGTTAGGGGTGCCTTTTTAGGGACCTTATTCTTTTGCTCTTTGACCCACTGTGCCTCACAAGCTCAGAAAAGGAATTATAACATATTTTTCTTGGGAATTCCTGTAGGAAATATGAGCATTGAAAAGAAAACCGAAGGCAGCATGGAGATGTATGAATTACGCAGCCATGCAGAAGCCGATTTTTTGGTGGGCCGTCGTATAAACGATGTGGAAATGCGAACCATTTTTAAAAACGACCTAATGATTTCGGCCTTCTCACGTATCAGCGAAAATGGAAAAGTTGAGTCGTTTGCCAGCACCTCTTGGGACGGATCCCAATATTGGGTGCATACCGATAAGGGAAAATTCACTGTCAATGAGCCTGCCACCTATTCAGTTATTTCATTTTATTTTAAAGAGCCTCCGCCCGGCACCCATAAAATTTTTTCCGAGCAAATCGGGCAATTTGTGCCCTTGGAAAAAATAGGTTCCAACACGTATCGGTATAGGCTTCCTAATGGAGACCTAAACATTTACACTTACCGGAATGGAAAACTGGGGGAGGTTACCATGAAAAGAACATTTGGAACTGCGCATATTCGCCCCGCAAACTAAGAAACAACCTATGGAAGGCATGAGTTTCTTTAAACAGTGGTACAAGGCCATTTGTGAGGCAGATTTTACAATTCACAATTTCCCTTTTGGTTCAGGTATCATACGAGGGGAAAAAAGCCCTAGATCTCTATCTGCATTTGGCTATTATGCAATAGATTTACACGCTGCCCGCCAGGCAGGAGTTTTGGGGAATCTCACCTGGTCTGAGGACATCTTTTTAAGACCCGTTCTCAATGATTTCATTGCTTTAGGAAAAGAAGCTTCTGAACGGGTTCGTAAAAAATTACAAGATGCTTTAGCCCGCTATTCCCCCGACGATCCAGATCTGGCCTCCCTTTTTCCTTGGTTGATTCCGATGGACCACGTTCAATTGACCATGCCAGTTCATGTGCCTAACTATACTGACTTTTACTCTTCCTTAGAACATGCTACCAATCTGGGGCGAATGTTCAGGCCGGATGGAGACCCTTTGCTGCCTAATTGGCGCCACATGCCTATTGGATACCATGGAAGGGCTTCAAGTATTGTGGTTTCGGGCACTCCCATCCGGAGGCCCTGGGGCCAGGCAAAGCCTGATGATGCTGCCGAACCCGTATTCAGGCCTACGCAACTTCTGGATATTGAGCTGGAATTTGCTTTCGTCGTGGGGCGCAACTCCTCACTTGGCCAGCCCGTGAAAACACAGGAGGCCCTGGATTACATATTTGGCTTTGTGCTTTTCAACGATTGGAGTGCCCGCGACATTCAGAAATGGGAATACCAACCCCTGGGCCCATTCTTAGGAAAAAATTTTGGCTCTACCATATCACCATGGATCGTGACTACGGAGGCACTGGAACCCTTCCGAATTGAGGGCCCCGTTCAGGAGCCGGCGGTGCTCCCCTACCTTCGTTGTGAGGGCCCTCTGAATTACGACATCGAGCTTAACGTGTATCTGCAACTACCTGGTCAGGAGCCTGCTCTCATATCAGTATCCAACACTCGGTATCTCTACTGGAATGTCTGTCAGCAATTGGCCCATCATACTGTGAACGGCTGTAACGTACAAATAGGAGATATTTACGCCTCTGGTACCATCAGCGCTCCGTACAGGGGAGGCGAAGGCAGCTTGATAGAACTCACCCGCAAAGGTGCCGAGCCCATTACCCTGCCGGATGGCACAAAAAGAACCTTCCTTCAAGACCATGATACCGTACACTTTAGAGGATTTGCCATGCGGGATGGGTTGAGCTTGGGCTTTGGCTTGTGCTCCGGTCGTATTGATCCGCCCCTTGAAAATCCAGTCTGAGAGTTTGGCTTAATTTTTGCCTGCGGGGGGGTATTTGTTATGCTTGCAGAATATTTCGTATTCTGAAATAGTGAATTAATTTTTTGTATTATTGTAAAGTGATATGGGAACCACGGATGTAGCTATTGACTTACAGCACCATCTAAAAACTTTTTTTGGATTTGACAAATTCAAAGGACGTCAGGAAGAAATCATCCGAACCCTTCTGGGAGGAGCTGACGTGTTTGTGATTATGCCCACCGGAGGGGGTAAAAGCCTTTGCTACCAGCTTCCTGCTCTTATCTCAGAAGGAACAGCCATTGTGGTTTCTCCCCTGATTGCCCTGATGAAAAATCAGGTGGATAATATACGGGCTTTCAGTTCCCAGGAAGGTTTAGCCCATTTCTTCAACTCTTCCCTGAGCAAAGGGGAAAGGGATAAAGTAAAGGAAGATATCCTTTCAGGCCTCACCAAAATCCTCTATGTGGCCCCCGAATCGCTTACAAAAGATGAAAATGTAGAGTTCCTAAGAGGTATCAAAATTTCCTTCTTTGCTATTGACGAGGCCCACTGCATTTCCGAGTGGGGCCACGACTTCCGACCCGAATACCGACGTCTTCGGCCCATCATAGAAGCCATTGAACGCGTGCCTATCATCGCCCTTACGGCTACGGCTACCCCCAAGGTGCAGATGGATATTTTGAAAAATTTGGGAATGCAGGACGCGGTCATTTTCAAAGATTCCTTTAACCGTCCCAACCTTTACTACGAGGTGCGCCCCAAGCGCAATGTCGTAAAGGAAATTATAAAATTCATAAAGCAGCACTCCGGGAAAAGCGGTATTATTTATTGCCAAAGCCGTAAAAAAGTAGAAGAACTAGCCGCCACTCTGCAGGTTAACGGAATTAGTGCAGTGCCCTACCACGCCGGCATGGATGCCAAAACCCGTACCCGCAACCAGGATATGTTTCTCATGGAAGAGGTGGATGTTATCGTGGCCACTATTGCCTTTGGTATGGGGATAGATAAGCCCGATGTGCGGTTTATCATCCACCACGACATGCCTAAATCCCTTGAAAGCTATTATCAGGAGACCGGTAGAGCTGGTCGGGACGGGGGTGAGGGGATCTGCCTGGCTTTTTATAGCTATGACGACATGCTCAAATTAATGAAACTGCTCAGTGGAAAACCTGTAGCAGAGCAGGAAATCAATAAGCTTCTTATCACCGAAGTAGTGGCGTATGCCGAAACCACCACCTGCCGCAGGAAAATGCTCCTGCATTATTTTGGAGAGTACTTTGATGAATCCCCCTGTGGAAAAACCCAGTGGTGTGACAATTGCAAGTTTCCCAAGGAAAAATATGATGCCAAGGAACCTTTGGAACTGGTGCTCCGCACAATCTTGGCCACAAAGGAACAATTCAAAGCTAAGCATATCGTGGACGTGATCGTAGGCAATTTCACTAACACTGTCAAGCAATACAAGCATGATCGGTTGGAAGAGTTCGGAGAAGGCCGCGACGAAGGAGAGATCTTTTGGGACTCCGTGATCAGGCAAGCGTTAGTAAATGATTTTCTGATAAAAAATATTGAGCAATACGGAACCTTGCAACTTAGCGAAAAGGGTCGCCAGTTTCTGGAAAAGCCCTACACGATAATGTTTACCCGCGAGCGCGATATGAGCGGCGACAGCGAGGATGATAGCGAATTTATCATAAACCAAAAAGGCGCTGGTGCGCTGGATCAGACCCTTCTTGGCCTTTTGCGCGATCTGCGCAAAACGATCGCCAAAGAAAAAAATCTCCCGCCTTTCGTCATTTTCCAGGATCCTTCCTTGGAAGAGATGGCCACACGCTATCCTATAACCATGGAAGAACTTAAAGAAATTACCGGAGTAGGGGAAGGTAAAGCCCAGAAATTTGGCCAGGCATTTTTGGATTTAATCAGAAAGTACGTGGAAGAGAATGAAATTGAGAGGCCCCAGGACATGGTGGTACGCACGGTGGCTAATAAATCAGCCCTTAGGGTATCTATAATTCAGTCGGTGGACAGAAAAATACCCCTGGAAGAAATCGCCCGGTTAAAAGATATGGAAATAACCGAATTACTCGATGAGCTGGAGGCCATTGTAAATGCAGGCACTAAATTGGATCTGAATTATTACGTAAATACCATTTTTGATAAAAATGATTTAGAAGAAATTTACGACATCTTTAGGAATAGTGAACATGCCTCCCTGGACGATGTCCTGGCCGAATATGAGGATGTCTATTCTCAGGAGGAATTGAGATTGGCGCGGATTAAATTCATATCAGATTTAGGGAATTAATGGAGCCTACCGCTTCTGCAGGTGAAATACGTAACCGTGTATCGGAGGCTGCCCTTCTGGTAGTTAATCTAGGGAATTTTAAGCCTACCTCAAAAGATCTTTTTATACTTCGCCTTTCTGAGGTGAGCGGGGGAGAACCTATCCTCCGTGAACGGCTATTTCGGGAGGCCCTGGCCAGCTATGACGTGCAAAAAGTCAACGGTCGGATAGTAGTAATTGAAAATGATCTGCAGGGTGTGGTGCAGCCCTGGGCCTGGATGTTGTTGTCAGCCCGCCTCATGCCTTGTGCAGAGGCCTTATTCCCTGGCCCATGGCAAGCTACCCATGAGGCGGAGGTTATCATACAGCGCTTCAGTCGGGCCTGGCCTCCCGAAAAATTGCACCAGCAGCGCTTGTTTATTACAGGCTGTGGGGACATTCCGGCCGCAGCGGAGGTGTATTGCAGGCTCACAGCTTATGTTTTGCCCCATGTACGTAGCCTCATGTATGGTGAGGCCTGCAGCGCAGTACCTGTGTATAAAAGCGCTTCTAAGGAGCTGAAGCCAGCTTCTCCAGGGCCAAGCGGGCATGCCGCTCAAAGCGAATAGGAGATTTATACACTTCCATCACAGCCCCATTGGCATCAATTAAAAATGTGACACGATCCTTTAAAAAGAAAGTTTTGCCCACTCCGTAAAACCGAGCTACCCGGTCGTCCTTATCGCTTAGTAAATCATAAGGCAGTTGATAGGCTTCCCGAAACCGCCGGTGCTTCTCCACGCTATCAGCACTAATGCCAAAGACGGCAACGCCGGCCCGGCTTAGTTCCTGGTACACATCCCTGAAGGCACAGGCCTCCCGCGTACACCCCGGCGTAAAATCACCGGGATAAAAAAACAAAACCACAGGGACCTTGCCAAAGTATTCTGCCATATCCACCACCCGTCCGTCTTGGTTGGGTAGCGCAAATACAGGCGCTTGTTTATGTAATAATTGTGACATATCTATTTGACTTTTGCAGGCTTGCAAGAAAGCAAAGGCACTCCCCACGAACCAACTTCGCCACAGTACTTTCCCTTTGCGCACTTTTGTTAGAAAAATCAATGCAAAATAAAAGCACACCCGTTAAGGACGACAGCCCCGGACCGTGGAAGGGCCTGCTTGTGGGCTTTTTGGCATCATGCTCTTTGCTTGTGGTCTTTGTGATCGATCGTTGGGGACAGCTTCAGCTGTGGCGTTTCGCCCTGGTGCCCCGTGACATATCGGGTCTCAGTGGGGTCATCACGGCCCCCTTCATCCACGGCAGTTGGGGCCATCTGATGTCCAATTTTTCAGCTGTTTTTGCTTTGGTGTCGCTCAGTTATTTTTATTTCAAGTCCTTTTTCCCCTCCTTGATTTTTTTCATTTGGGTGGCTTCCGGGCTGTGGACCTGGGGCTTCGCCCGGCCTCACTACCATCTAGGGGCCAGCGGCATTGTTTACGGATTGGCAGCGTTTTGTTTTGCCAGTGGGATTGTGAGCCGCAACTTCCGCCTGCGCGCTCTGGCCCTGCTGGTGGCCTTCCTTTACGGCGGTTTAGTCTGGGGCATCTGGCCACTGCCTTTCAACGAATCCATCTCCTGGGAAATGCACTTGAGTGGATTGCTCAGCGGCGTGCTGGCCGTTTTTCTGTTTCGGGATGAACTGCCCCGCCCCGAAAAGCCCTCCTGGGAAGAGGAACCTGAAGAGGATTTGGAGGATCCCCCGGATGCATACTGGAAAGTGCCCTACGAGGAGAAGCCTTAGTACTTTGGTATTTGCCAACCAGAAATCCCGCTTACGGGGCAATATTTTATAAATATAATAGTGGGAAATGATTTTGTTTAATTAAACCTAATTTTCTCGTAAAAAT
>JANWWQ010000035.1 GCA_025055635.1 Flavobacteriales bacterium | reverse complement strand
GCTCCGCTGGTGAAAGGCACCAGCACATAACCCACCCGGCCCCACACGTAGGGTCCGAAAAGTTGCGTAAAGGTCAGCAGAGCATGGGGTAAGTTCACGAAAGAGTTTTTCATCTGAGTGGTATCCTGGGCCCGAGCCGCAAGCAAATAGGGTACTTGCTGACCAGATGCGGTAAACAGGTTTCCCTGTACAAAAGCATAGGGACCCACGGCCACGGACATCAGGTAAGAAGGCACAGGTTGTTGCAGGGCCCAGGTGAAGGTGTGGGTACCATCCCCATGGTTCGTGACGCCCTGGAGCACTCCACCGCATACGGCAGTTTGAGAAGTAGCTACCCGCACGTGGCACGTGAGGGTGAAGCGCTCTACAAAGTTGTCAAAACATGGCATCCACGCCCGACCAAAGGGATGGGGTATATCATTGAGCGAAACTCCTATATTAAATGCGAAGGAACCAGACCAATAAAATCCTCCAAATGAGCCGGTCCCCGTCGTGGGCGAACCACCATAGCGAATCATGAGCGTAGCCGTATCGCCTATGTTTAGGAGTTGCGAGAAGGAACAGAGCACACTTTCCCCATTCTGGATGAAGGCTATGGGCTGACCGTTGAACGTGACCGAATCCACGGTGAGGTTCCTCAGGTCAAACCGCACTGCCCCCAGGTTGTTCACTTTGGGGGTTAGTCTAATGAAAGCACGGCCCGTAATGGTCTTGTTAGTGAAATCCAGCACTTCCAGGTACAACTCTTCATGTAAAATGTCGCAACTGTCACTGCGCCCGTCGTAGGTCTGTGCAGGGCTATTGGGGATAAAGCCCAAAAAGATCAACGATAAAAAAGGAATAATCTTAAAGCACATCATATTTTGCAAAGAAAACCAAAAGTGGTCAATGGCCTTAATGGTGCTTTTCGAATCCAACCGGGCTGTTAATGTTTTGTTAATCGTTACAGGCATACAGAGTTGGTCTTAATTTTGTATAAGGGTTAATGATATGAAAAAGATTTTTTTCATAGGCATAGCAATAGTGTGGGGCGTTGGCTCGTTCGCCCAACCGAAGCTTACTGCCCCCGATTTTACCGTGGACTACGGGGAGGTAGAATTCGGTGGCAACGGTGAGCGAGTGTTCAAATTTAAAAATGAAGGTAAGGATCCGCTGCTCATTACCAACGCCCAGGGTTCCTGTGGGTGCACGGTACCCGACTGGCCCCGCGACCCCATTATGCCAGGTCAGGAAGGAACCATTAAAATAAAATACGACACCCGACGCGCCGGTCCGATTAATAAGCAGGTAACAATCACTACCAATGAACCGGAAGGTTCTAACACTCATGTAGTGAAGGTAAAAGGCCTTGTAAAGAATCAACCTGAGAATGTGGGTATGCCCCTGCGGGAGCCAGTAGGTGTTCCGGGCCAGTAAACTGCAAGTTTTTAAGACCCCTCTCAAGACCAATCAGCCCGACATTTAATTTTGGGCTGATTTTTTTATGCCCGCCATTTCCCGTAAAGGGCAGCAGCTGCCAGCGAGTCCTATCCGCAAATTGGTGCCTTTGGCCGAAGAAGCCCGTCGTAGGGGCCTCAAGGTTTACCACCTGAACATCGGCCAGCCAGATATTTCCTCACCGCCGGAGGCCTTCAGGCCACTGAAGGAGTTCTCTCAGAGTTTTGTGGACTATAGTCACTCAGCCGGTAATATGAGCTACAGGCAACGGTTGGCAGAGTATTATCAAAGCCTGGGCCTGCCGGTGGAGGCCCATGACATTTTGGTCACGACTGGGGGGTCTGAGGCCTTGATGTTCACCATTATGAGCTGCCTGGATGAAGGGGATGAGATCATTATACCTGAGCCTTTTTATGCCAATTACAACAGCTTTTCTGTGGCCTCAGGCTGTAAGGTGGTGCCTGTGAACTCCCGTATTGAAGAAGGGTTTGCCTTACCACCCCTATCCGAATTTGAACGGCTCATCACTCCCCGCACCAAGGCCATCCTCATCTGCAATCCTAGTAACCCTACCGGTTATTTGTATAGTCTAGAAGAATTAGCCACTCTGGCTTCCATCGTTGAAAAGCATAATTTGTGGCTCATTGCCGACGAGGTGTACCGGGATTTCGTGTATGACGGCCACAAACATCATTCTATCCTGGAGTTTGAGTCCATCGCAGAGCAGGCAGTGGTGGTAGATAGTGTGTCCAAAAGGTTTAATCTGTGCGGCGTGCGGGTGGGTTGTCTGATCACCCGTAACAAGGACCTGCAAGCTACAGTCCTCCGATTTTTACAGGCGCGGCTAAGCCCACCTTCCCTGGGGCAATTAGTCGCACAGGCAGCATTAGATACCCCCCCCACGTATTTTGAAGATATTCGCAGGGAATATGAGCAGCGCCGCAACTTTATTGTAGAAAGGCTGAATACCATTCCTGGAGTAGTATGTCCTAAGCCGGGAGGAGCATTTTATTGTATGGTACGATTGCCCGTGGCCAATGCAGAGGATTTTTGTAAGTTTTTATTACAGGATTTTTCCTACCATGGCTGCACAGTGATGCTGGCACCGGCCGCTGGATTTTATGCCACGCCTCAGAAGGGCCTTGACCAGGTTAGGTTGGCTTACGTCCTTAAAAAAGAGGACCTGGCTGTGGCTGCAGATTGTCTGGAAGAGGCTTTGAAAGTTTACCCCACACATGGATTCCACTCTCCAGGGGATTAAATAATACAAGTTTTACGGTTCGCCCTAAAAGTTCAGAGCCTTCCGACCGAATGTGGGCAAAATGGACCGTCAACCCAGGAGAGCAAAGCCTAAGGAGTGATCTTTGTAGGTAGCTCTGCGGCTGATTAAAAGGGCACAACGGCCTTAAAGATAAAGTCCATAATCAGAGTTATTGACTCGGACAGCCAAGGTAAGTTTTATCTCGTCATAAAATCCCAATAGGAAGGTATTAACCCTTTCAGGAAGCTGGAATCCAGACTTCAATGTGGTTTAAAAGAGGACCAGATCTTTAAAATAGAATGCCCTCATGATACGGCCTAATCAAGGGGGACTGGTACCATGAAAAGGTTCTTTTAGATCGCTTATGGGAAGACACCCCACGGGGGCTCAACAATACCAAAACCTAAATTTTGAATAGCTTTTAATAAACCTGATATTAAAAGCGGAAAAACATCAGTGTTTCTAGCAGATTAATTTTTCCGTCCCTTATTTTTCTAAATTTCCTTTCTCTTCCTCTTCCTCCTCATATTCATTTACTTTCTCCTCCTCCTCTTCCTCATCTTCCTCTTCATCTTCTTCTTCCTCTTCCTCCTCTTCTTCTTCTTCTTCTTCCTCATCTTCCTCTTCCTCTTCTTCTTCCTCTTCCTCCTCCTCTTCATACTCTTCTTCCTCATCATTCTCGTTTTCTACTGCCTTTCTTTCTTTGTCGTTAGAGGCTTCATCCTCCACTTCCTCTTCGTCTTCTTCCTCTTCAAATTCGCTGGCCAGGACGTCCATAACATACTGGGCAGTTTCTTCCTCAAGGTCAGCACGGTCAGCCAATTCGCGTACAGAAAGTTCCAGAACGGCGCGGGCAGTGTCCAGGCCTATGGCTTTAATTTGATCTATGATCCAGTCATCTATTTCATCGCGAAACTCGTCCAAGGGAACGTCCTCAATTTCGGTATCGGTGTCGCGATATACGTCAATCTCGTAATCAGTGAGTCGGGAAGCCAGGCGGATGTTCTGACCGCCGCGACCGATGGCCAGGGAAACTTGGTCAGGTCTAAGGAATACTTCGGCTCGGCGATTGGCTTCATCAAGCCGAATGGAGGTGATTTTGGCGGGGTTGAGGGCACGTTGGATGAGCAAAGCAGGATTATTGGTGTAGTTGATGACATCTATGTTTTCATTGCGCAATTCGCGCACAATACCATGAATGCGCGTGCCTTTGACGCCCACACATGCACCCACAGGGTCAATCCGATCATCGTGCGATTCCACGGCCACTTTGGCCCGTTCACCAGGTTGACGCACAATTTTGCGGATAGAGATGAGGCCGTCTTCAATTTCCGGAATTTCGGCCTCAAAAAGGCGCTCTAGGAAGACGGGTGAGGTGCGCGAAAGGGTAATGATCGGCGTACTGCCTTTGAGCTCCACCTTGGCTACTACGGCTTTGACGATGTCCCCTTTTTTGTAAAAATCGCCCGGAATCATCTGGTCTCGCGGGAGGATGAGCTCGTGCCCTTCGTCGTCTTTGAGCAGCAGTTCCTTTTTCCATATCTGATACACCTCAGCAGTGACGATTTCGCCCACACGGTCTTTGTATTTTTTAAACACGTTTTCTTTCTCCACCTCCCGCACGCGGCTTTGGATTGCTTGTTTCAGTGCGGCTACGGAGCGATGTCCGAATTCTTCTAAGGGAATCCGTTGGCTGAGGGTTTCACCCACCTCAAAATCGGGTTCAATCTTTCGCGCTTCCGAAAGTTCGATCTGGGTGTTGGGGTCTTGCACTTGGCCGTCCTCTACTATTTCTCGGTTCCAGTACACCTCCAAATCGCCCCGGTCAGGTGCAAAAAAGATATCAAAATTGTCGGCTGAACCGTATTTTTTAGCGATTATAGAACGAAAAGATTCTTCAATAATGCTGACAAGGTTCACCCGGTCCACATTTTTTACTTCCCGCAGTTCGGAAAGCGCTTCCAGGAACTGCTCCCGGTCAAATTCATGTTCTTTTTTTGATTTGCGTTTTGCCATAGACCAAGATTTTATAAGTTCATTATTTTAAAATTTGATGATGCGGGTTGCACTTTTTATTTGAGCGAAAGGAATTTCGCGTATTAATTGCTCATCGTAATCAGATGAGGACGACTTTTTGCGCGAGCTAGAGGATAAGATGCGAATGCCATCTGCGGTGAGGCCTTCCAGCGTACCTTCCACTACCTGGCCATCCAGCAATAGGATTTTCACCGCCTTTCCGATATTTTTGTGATACTGCTGAGTGGTTTTGAAAGGCCTATCCAGCCCAGCCGAGGATACGGTAAGATGGTAATCATGGATCCAGGTGCCGAATTTTTCCTGTAAGGCACGTGTGACGCGAATGCAATCCTGATGGGTAAATTTTTCATAGCTGTCAATGTACACTTCTATATGGTCTCCCTTTTTGAGGGCAAGCTCCACGAGAAAGTGGGGGCCATCCTTCAGCCATTCGTTCAGGAAGGCCTCTATTTCAGTTAAATCAGGACCGCGATTCATGATCATATAAAAAAAGGGGCCTTATTTTGCCCCTCCAAACCAATGGCAAATTTACAAAAAATTTTCAGGGCAAGTACACGGCGCCCCCCGATGAGTCAGTCTTGGCTCCCGTAGCAAGGGCCAGGCTGTTAGGCCGACCCAGCCAACGCAGTAGCCCCAAGAAGGCAAACACAAAGGCCTCTTTGAAATTGATTAGGAGGGGAGGGGGTACCTCCACCTGATATCCTTCAGAACCTAAAGCATCCACTAAACACTGCATTAGAAAGGTATTATGGGCACCTCCCCCTGTTACCAGGATTCGTTTTATGGCCTTGCGGCCGTAAGCCTTCAGTTCAGCGGCCACACGCCCGGCCAGATGCCGACAGTAGGTGTGGAGCATATCCTCCGGTCGATGTTCCGTTGTCAACAGCGGTAAAAATTGCTTTTCTACGTCTTCGGCTCCAAGACTTTTGGGAGGTGCCTTGCGGTAATAAGGTATTTCTTCAAGCTTCAAAGCCAGAGAGGCCAGATATTTTCCGCTTGCGGCCAGCCTTCCGCTTTCATCAAAAGGCTTGCCACAGGCAGCGGCCAACCTGTTGAGAACATAATTGGCCGGCGCCACGTCCCAGGCCTTTAAACCCTCTGAGACGCGTAAGGTAATATTGGCCATTCCTCCCAGGTTCAGAAATGAACCATACTCTGGGAAGAGGGCCTGTTCCCCCGCAGGCACGAGGGGAGCCCCCTGACCCCCAGCCGCCACATCGCTACTGCGGAAATCGCAGACCACGGGTCGCCCACAGGCTTTTGCAATGTGCGCTCCGCTGCCCAATTGGAAAGTGAAACCTCGGGCTGGTTCATGATATACAGTGTGTCCATGGGAAGCCACTAAATCCGGGTATTGACCGCTCTCCTCCATGAAGGCACGAGCCACCTCACCCAGATAAAGACCATATTCACTATGCAGGAATATCAGTTCGCGTCCAGAAAGGAGGTGGGCAAACCGAAGTCGTCGGTCCATGGAGGCGTCATAAGTAAGGGTGCGTGCCGCCACAATGTGACCACTCCACGTTCCAGGGGTGGGCTCTTCAAAATGGCAAATGGCCAGGTCCAATCCATCCAAGGAGGTGCCCGACATCAAACCCAACACGGTGTACATCACCTGCAAAAATGCACTCATTCCGTTTTAAGAACATTAAGGAGTTTAGTTCTTGGCGATATTTTTGCTATTCTAAGATGTTTACTTTCTTAACCAATGGCATTAAACTCCAGTCAGAAAGCCAAATATGAACGTCTGGTACTCCGCGAGCTAAGCGCTGTACTGCCTTCGCAGTTCCAGTGGACCACCCCGGGCGCACTTATCACTGTAACCGATGTTCGCCTTTCCCCCGATCTGAGCATTGCCCGTATTCAGTTAAGTGTATATCCCCTGGAATACCGGAGTACGGTCCTTAATCATTGCGAAGAGAATAAAGGAGCAATCCGTTTTGCACTAGGCCAGAGACTAAGATCTAAAATGCGACGCGTTCCGGAATTATATTTTTACATTGATGAATTTTATGATAAGCTGGAGAGGATCAATCAACTGCTAAAAAAATAAAAACTTTACTTACCTTTACTTACCTTTACTTACTAACTATTTTTAATGCTTCTTAAATTTCATGGGAATAATTATTATAACGTTTCATTTTTTAATTTTAAAATGAAGCGGTCTAGACTTAAAATTCAATACGAGTTTTCAAAGGGGGATATTGCCATGCTTCCGACGGGGAGGCTCTTTTCTTTTGGTTTGAAGAGCATCCAGGCTTTTTAAAATTTTCAGCCGTGTGAAGCGGGGGGCTATGACTTCGTCCACATAGCCCCGCTCTGCCGCGCTGTAAGGATTTGCAAATAACTGGGCATATTCGGCTTCTTTTTCGCGCCAGGTGGCTTCCGGGTCGGGCGACTCGGCAATTTCTTTTTTAAAAATAATTTCGGCTGCGCCTCTGGCACCCATTACGGCAATCTCGGCAGAGGGCCAAGCATAGTTCATGTCGGCGCCGATGTGTTTAGAGTTCATAACGTCGTAAGCGCCCCCGTAAGCCTTTCGTGTGATGACCGTGATCCGGGGCACGGTGGCTTCACAAAAAGCATACAGGAGCTTGGCGCCGTTGGTGATGATAGCGTTCCATTCCTGATCGGTGCCAGGCAGAAAACCAGGAACATCCACAAAGACCACCAACGGAATATTGAAACAATCACAGAAGCGAACGAATCGGGCGCCTTTCACGGAAGCTTTTATGTCCAGGACACCAGCCAGATGGGCTGGTTGATTGGCCACAATGCCCACAACATAGCCTCCGATGCGGGCAAATCCCACGATGATATTTTCTGCAAACCCCTTGTGAACCTCCAGGAAACTCAATGGATCTACAACTTCTAAGATCACATCCCGCATATCATAGGGTTGGGAACTGTGTACAGGGATGATACCATCCAGTCGGGGGCGAATATGGTCATCAGGAATTGTATAGGGCTTGAAGGGCGGTTTTTCGCGACAACTGGAGGGTAGATAGGAAAGAAGTCGGCGTGTTGTACGCATCACGTCTGCCTCATCCTCGCAGGCAAAGTGGGCCACGCCACTTCGGGTAGCATGCGTAGTGGCACCTCCAAGGTCTTCGCTGCTGACTTCTTCGTGGGTGACCGCTTTTACCACGTTAGGTCCCGTGACAAACATGTAACTGGTGCCCGAAGCCATCAGTATAAAGTCGGTAATGGCCGGGGAATACACGGCGCCGCCAGCACATGGACCCATAATGAGGCTAATCTGAGGAATAATGCCCGAAGCCTGGGTATTGCGATAAAAAATGTCAGCATAGCCTCCCAGAGATACAACGCCCTCCTGGATGCGTGCCCCACCAGAGTCGTTGATGCCAATTACGGGCAGGCCGCTGTCCATGGCCATATCCATAATGCGGCATATTTTCTGGGCGTGGGCTTCCGCAAGCGACCCTCCTAGCACGGTGAAATCCTGAGAAAACACATACACCGTGCGGCCATTGATGGTGCCATATCCGGTGACAACCCCGTCGCCTAGGAATTTCTGTTTTCCCAAACCAAAATGTGTACTGCGATGCGTCACCAGCATACCGAATTCCTCAAAACTGCCGGGATCCAATAGGGCGTCAATGCGCTCGCGGGCTGTGAGCTTGCCCTTGGCATGCTGGTCCCTCACCTTCTGGGGACCTCCGCCCTGCAGGGCCGTCTTTCTCAATTGTTCCAGCCGGTGGAGTTTGTCCTTCATATCGGGCAAAGGTAGGGGCCTCAGTTAAAGCTGAACGGGTCGGCATCTTTTTGAAAGGGCAATGCCTCCCTGAAGCGGAGAAGGTCCTGGCCACAGAGTCTTGCCACACCTACACATGGAGTAAAAGGCGTCAATTGCATGATGGGATGACCCGCATAATCAATAGCCATAGAATCTCCCGCATGGAGCACTCCATTGCCGTCCCTTCCACATCTGTTCACACCCACCACGAAACTTTGGTTTTCAATGGCCCGGGCTTTCAGGAGGGTACGCCAAGCGTAGCTGCGCCGGTCAGGCCAACTCGCCACAAATAAGGCCAGATGGTAATCAAAGTCAGGCCTGCGCCGGCACCAGACGGGAAAGCGCAGGTCATAGCACACGAATAAAGCTATCCGCCAGCCCCTCCATTCCACCAATACCTGAGTTTGCCCGGCTGAAAAATATTTCTCTTCCCCTGCCAGCGTAAACAGGTGCTTTTTATCATACCACATCAGCCGCCCTGAAGGCTCAGCCCAATAAAACCGATTGTAACAACGTCCTTGATGGCGTACCATCACGCTGCCACACATCACCGCACCCGTAACTGCAGCCGTTTCCAGCAGCCAAAGACAGGCCGCTCCTGGATGATCCTCTGCCAGGGTGGTATTCATCGTGTAGCCGGTACTAAAAAGCTCTGGCAAAACGACTATACTATCAGGTTGTATGACCCCCTTGGCATCGGGGGGCAAATGCAGATTGGCAACCACATTTTCCCAAACAGGAGCCGTCTGTATAAGCACCACATTCAAATCCTGCATAATATTTCCGCGGCTTTCTGAAGGGTGTGGGGTGATTTAGCAAAACATATACGGAGGCGCTTCTCGTCCCGTCGGTCGTGATAGAAAAAAGATGCAGGTATGGTCGTAATCTTCTTCTCACGCGTGAGCCACTCAGCGAAGCGCAGATCATCCTCCCGGCTGATGCGCCGATACCCTAACAGCTGAAAGTACGTGCCTGAGGCCGGCGTAAATTCCCAGCGTGAGTCTCTTAGATACGACAAGAATTGATCGCGAAGATTCTGAAAGTGTCCGGCCAGAGCACGGAACCATTCATAGTTTTTGAGCACTTTTCCCAGAGCGTGTTGGAGGGGGGCGTTCACCGAAAATACGTGATACTGATGTGCCTTTCTAAAGCGTCTAGTGAGCTCCGGGCCAGCCACTGTATAGCCGATTTTCCAGCCCGTACAATGAAAAACCTTTCCAAATGAATACACACTGAGGCAGCGCTCACGCAACCCGGGTATTGACCAAAGCGGCTTATGCCGGTGCTGGTCAAAAACGATATGTTCGTACACCTCGTCGCTCAGCACGAGGAAGGGATGGGACTGGGCTAGGTTTTCCAAGTTTTCATAATCGCTTTCTGCCCACACTGCCCCTGAAGGGTTATGAGGAGTGTTGATGATCAAAAGGCGCGTGCGCTGGGTGAGCGCGTCCCGAATAGCCTCCCAGTTGGGCCTAAAATCATCGCTTTTCAAAGGCACAAATACGCAGCGGCCATTTCTGTTCAATACAGCCGGCGCATAGCTGTCGTAGGCCGGCTCCAAGATGATGGCTTCGTCACCGGGATCTATGAAAGCTGCGATAGCTGTAAATAAGGCCTGCGTACCCCCGGCTGTTATGGTGATTTCTGTTTCTGGATCGGGCCGAAGGCCGTAAAATCTGTAAAACTTATCGGCCAGTGCCTCGCGCAGAGTCAGCAATCCCTGCATGGGAGCATATTGATGCGGGCCTTTGCGTAGGTACTCGGCAGCCGTTTCGGTTAAAAACTCAGGTGGGGAATCATCCGGAAAACCTTGCCCCAGATTGAGCGCATTGAATTCCTGCGCCAGGGCGCTCATGCGTGTGAAAATGGTGGTTTCTTCCGGAAGCAACATGACCCTTTCAGAAGAGCCTCCTCACTTCGTTACGTAGAACTTCTGAGGCAATTTGAGTGGGTAGCTTGTCCAGTTTGATAGTAACTTCTAAGATCAACTTGCTAAGGTCAATCCCGTCCCGGGAATCGCCCGTCTGAGTGAAGGCCATGTTAATCAATTTCACAGTCTCTTCGCGGGCTGTTTTAACGGCTTCCCAAGCCTCATCGCTCACATAAATCTGCTGGGTAAGGTTGTGATCAAATTCCTCGCGAATGACTTTGATGAGTTCAGCGTGCAATTGACGGGTATTTTTGCCGTGAGGGCTCACACGCATCAAAAGGTTGGCCGGACTGATGCGTTCCATAAGTAGCACGAGCCGTTCATACGCCTGCAACCGCAAAGGAAGAGTAATCTGACGGGTCTGGTTCAGCAGTTTAAAGTAGCGGCTTTTTTCGTATTTTTTCTGGTTGTGGTCATTCATAATCCACACCACAAGAGCCACCACAAGTGGAGGTATCAGCAGCTTGAGGATTTCAATTCCAAGTTGTAGGGGATCCATGGGTTATTGAAATGCGCTTAACTGTGAATATTTAGAAAGAAATGATTCACTGTCCCATCCATTCCCGGTAGAGGAAAGCAGCCGTTCCTGCAGCGGCAGCAGCTTCCGAAGCACTTAGGACGGGGAACAAATTTTCCGGTTTGAAATGTTTTTCCACAAACTTAGTGGTAAAGGAGCCGTTGCGAAAGTCCGGGTGGTTGAGGGCAAAGGCACAAAATGGCAAGGTGGTTTCAATACCTCCTATGCGGTATTGGGCAATGGCTTCCAGCATACGGTCTATACAGGTGTTTCGGTCAGGGGCCCACGCTATCAACTTAGCAATCATGGGGTCATAATAGATAGGGATGTCCCTATCGGCCGTGTAACCGTCGTCCACACGGATACCTTCCCCTAGCGGCGGCTGGTATATGGTCAGTCGGCCGGTGTCCGGAGAAAAGTTATTTGCGGGGTCTTCCGCATACACCCGCACTTCAATGGCATGTCCCTTCCGCTGCACTTTTTCCTGAGTGAGCGGCAAAGGTTCGCCTTCCGCTACTCGAATTTGCAACTCCACCAGATCTAGGCCCGTAATCATTTCTGTAACGGGATGTTCAACCTGCAGGCGGGTGTTCATTTCCAGAAAATAGAGGCCTCCCTGGAGATCATAAATGAATTCTACCGTGCCTGCGCCCAGGTAATTACATGCACGCGCCACATTAACGGCGTAGCGGCCCAGGGTTATGCGTTGTTCTTCATTGAGAGAAGGACTGGGGGCCTCCTCTATCACTTTTTGGTGGCGGCGCTGAATGCTGCATTCACGTTCCCACAAATGGATGGTGTGGCCGTGGACATCAGCGATTACCTGAACCTCAATATGTTTGCTTTCGGGCAGAAATTTTTCCAGAAATACACTTTTATCCCCAAAAGCAGAGAGGGCCTCACTTTGGGCACGTGCTAAGTTTTCTTCAAATTCCCCTTCGTCCCACACCACGCGCATACCCTTGCCTCCTCCACCGGCCGAGGCCTTGATGAGAACAGGGTATCCAATTTCAGCAGCTATTTTGACAGCTTCTTCCACATTGTCCACGGGTTCAATCGTCCCCGGGACGAGCGGAATGCCGTAAGCGGCCACTGCCCGTTTAGCGGCAATTTTTGACCCCATGATTTCCATGGATTCGGCGCTGGGCCCGATAAAAATAAGCCCTGCATCTCGCACCGCCCGGGCAAAGACTGGATTTTCTGACAAAAAGCCATAACCGGGATGTATGGCATCGGCTCCTGTGATGCGGGCAGCCTCCAGTATGGCAGGAATATTCAGATAGCTCTGTGTTGAAGGGGGAGGGCCTATGCAAACAGCCTCGTCGGCCATCTCCACATGGAGAGCCCAACGGTCCGCTTCGGAATACACAGCTACCACGCCTATTCCCAATCGATGGCAGGTACGGGTAATCCGGCAGGCTATTTCTCCTCGGTTGGCAATAAGCACTTTTTTGATGCGCCCCACAGGTTTACTAAGTACTTGACGGGCGAAAGTAATGAAAAGTCTGTCTTTTTCCCGTATCTGCCCCATGCTTGGGGCCCTGGCAGGAAGCCTGCTTTCAGAAATCGTCTTTTTGTGTGAGCTCCAGCTCCATTTCGTCGGCCTTGCCTGCCGCCAGCCTGATCAGTTCGTCCAGAGCCTTGTCAGGGGCCGAGGCACTTAGCCTCACGGCAAACTGGACCAGATAGGGGCTTTTGCCGCCGTTGATTTGCCAGGCACCTATTTTATAGGTTTCATTTAATTCCAGTAGCTTGAACAGCAAATCTTTGCTCATTTCATCCGGGGAATTAAACAGGGCAGCAACGGAGTACAACTCCCTGATTTCCTGGGAACCCAATTCGTAGGTATTGGAATTGACCACCACTAACTGGGTACGCTCATTCCCCATATCAAATACCACCTTGAAATTGCCCGTTTCCGATAGCGTGTATTTGAGCCCCAGGCGCTCCAGTTGGGTTTTCACGCGCTCATCGGGTTTGGCTTGATTTTTTTGGCTCATCATCAGGCTGTGCCAGAAAAGAAAGAAAAAAAGCACCGCAAGGGAATTTCTGAACTTTTTCATGGGGGAAGGGAGGTTTAAAAAATGAATAAAACAGGGATAAGTATTAAATGAACGCCACGAAATTGAAGATAATTTTTGAAAAACCCGAATCGCATTACAGGCTTTTATCAAATCACAAAAAGAAAGAATTGAGAGATTCCAAAGTAAAACAATGCGAAAAGAATTTTCCGCTTAAACAAACTGTTGAGGAATTAATCTTCAGGAAGAATAAAGCCAGTTTTTGATCCTATTCATAAAAAACACCTTGTGTAGGAATTGCTTGACTTAACTGAGAGGACATACCAGAACATTTGGAATGCTGTGAACTTGAGGAAAATTTATTGAGCCTGGAGGCTTTTTAAAGGAGTGGCAATGGAATGACTAACCTAGTCATTCAATCAGAAAATTAACCTTAATAGCCAAGGATTTTTAGCATGCTTTTGAAACTTTGCTCTTTACTAAAAATATAAGTGTAGTAATCCCCGTTTTCGTCCACATTGATAATGACGTGCTTAGGAGCGGGGATGAGGCAGTGCTGAATGCCCCCAAATCCGCCCAGGCTCTCTTGATAAGCCCCTGTATGGAAAAAGCCTAGGTAAAGGGGTTCCTGTTCTGAGCCGTCAATTTTGGGAAGGAAAACTTGGCTGATGTGGGCTTCGCTGTTATAGTAATCTTGACTGTCACAGGTTATTCCTCCGAGATTTACCCTTTGATATTCTTTATCCCAATGATTGATGGCGAGCATGATGAACTTTTGCCCGATCCCCCATGTGTCCGGTAGCGTAGTAATGAAGCTACTGTCAATCATGTACCAGATTTCCGTATCGTTTTGTTGCTTCACATCCAGCACCGAAAACAATGCTGCTCCACTTTCTCCCACCGTGAATGAACCAAATTCAGTAAATAAGTGAGGTTCCTGTACTCCATTTTCGTTACAAAACTGTTTGACCTGATAAACAATTTCTTGAATGATGTATTCGTAGTCAAATTGAAAGTTGAGTGAATTGCGAATGGGCAATCCCCCACCGATGTTCAGGGAATCCAAATCGGGGCACAATTTTTTAAGATCACAATACACACGCAGGCATTTCGCCAATTCACTCCAGTAATACACCGAATCCCTTATGCCCGTATTTATAAAGAAGTGGAGCATTTTGAGTTTAAATTTTTTATTTCGTTTTAGGCGCTGCTTGTAAAAGTCCACAATGTCGCTGTACCGAATACCCAATCTTGAAGTATAAAAATCAAACTTCGGCTCTTCGTCACAGGCAATACGAATACCGACCTGCATCGGCTTTTTGATACGAGCTTCGTAATAATCTAATTCTTTTTTGTTATCTAATATGGGAATGAGATTTTTAAAGCCCATTTGGATGAATTCCAGAATGTAATCTTTATAAGAATCACGTTTGAAGCCATTACAGATTATGTAGTTGTCCTTACGTAACAAGCCCCGATTGTACAACTCACGCACAATTTCCATGTCGTAGGCTGAAGAAGTTTCAATGTGAATATCGTTTTTAAGGGCCTCCTCCAAAACGAAAGAAAAATGAGAACTTTTCGTGCAATAGCAATAAAAATATTGGCCTTTGTAATCATGCTTGGCCATGGCCACCTTAAAAAGGCGTTTGGCCCTTTGGATTTGTTGAGAAATTTTGGGCAGATAGGTGATTTTCAAAGGCGTCCCATACTGGTTAATCACATCCTTGAGATATACATCATTAAACACCAAGTGGTTATCCTCCAATCGGAATCCCTCCTGTGGAAATTCAAAGGTCTGATGGATAAGGTCAATGTACTTGTTTTTCATACATGGGAAAAATTTCGCAAAATTAATTTACCTACTTATTATTTTTTTCAAAAAAGTAATTCACTTACTTTTTTTCTTTATCTTATAAACAAGTAAGTTTGTTCTCAGAAGTCAATGTGGATTATGTCAACTATTTTCTGATTTTATACTTAAATCAAACTAGCTGGTATGCCGATTCTTTTAAAATTTCTTAATGATGGATTTCAGGCAGATTTTTCTTGAACGAAGTTGTTTAGCGGCTACACCTCGTCTATAATTGTTTTCATTACGCGGACTTGCTTAGGTTTGCAGTATGGAAAGCCTCATTCAGCAGGTTGAGGAGGCCTGGGATAACCGGGAACGTCTGCAGGAAAATTCGGTCAGACAGGCGATTCATGCTGTGGTAGAATACCTGGACAGAGGGGAATTACGTGTAGCAGAACCTACAGAAGGAGGCAAATGGGTCACACACGAATGGATTAAAAAGGCAATAATCCTTTACTTCCAAGTGCGTAAGATGCACACCTACCAAGTGGGGCCCATGGAATTCCACGATAAGATTCCCCTGAAGACCGGCTTTGCTGAATTGGGTGTACGCGTGGTGCCGCACGCGTTGGTGCGGCATGGGGCTTACGTAGCACCCGGGGTCATATTGATGCCCTCCTACGTAAATATTGGAGCCTACGTGGATAGTGGCTCTATGGTGGATACATGGGCTACAGTGGGCAGTTGTGCGCAGATAGGGAAAAATGTGCACCTGAGCGGCGGGGTAGGCATTGGCGGAGTATTAGAACCCGTTCAGGCGCGACCCGTGGTGGTAGAAGATGGCTGCTTTATTGGTTCGCGCTGCATTATTGTGGAAGGAGCCCATATCGGAAAAGAAGCCGTTTTGGGCGCTAATGTGGTGATAACAGCCAGTACTCCCATCCTGGATGTTACGGGCTCTGAACCGGTAGAATACAGGGGGTATGTTCCACCCCGTTCCGTGGTGATCCCGGGTTTCCGGACCAAAACTTTCCCTGCCGGCGAGTTTGGTGTACCTTGTGCGCTCATCATCGGTCAAAGGAAGGAAAGTACAGATCTTAAAACTTCACTCAATGAAGCCTTGCGTCACTACCAAGTATCGGTGTGAACATTCCTAAACCGAAAAAAATTCTCCTCATCCAGACAGCCTTTCCTGGCGACGTGGTGTTGTCCCTCGGGGCTGCGGAGACACTTCACGGTCTTTTTCCTGAGGCTGCCATCCACTATTTAGTTAGAGAAGGCTGTGAAACCATTCTGGAGGGGCATCCTTTTATTGTTCGCACATGGGCGTGGAAAAAATCATCGTGGTCCAGCTTTTGGAAGGTTGTGATAGCCCTTCGCCGGGAGAAATTTGATGTGGCCATTGTTTTTCAACGGTTTGCTCGGAGCGGGTTATTGGCACTTCTGAGCGGCTCAGCCTGCATTGTTGGATATGCTGAAAATCCCTTTAGTCCTTTCTTTCAATTTCGTATCCATTATTTTAATAAGGAAACCAAAATGCCAGCAGCTTCCCATGAGTGGGTGCGCTGCTGCAAATTGGTATCATTACCATGGAATATCCCTGAAACCCACTTTTCAAAACCTAAGCTGTATCCTCCCACATCCCAGGTATTATCGAAGTGGGGGTTGGAACCAGCCCAATATGTCGTATGTGCTCCTGGCAGTGTGTGGTTCACCAAACGCATGCCCTTACCCAAATGGGAGGAACTAGTCCGACGTATATCTACACGATGGCGGATAGTTTTTCTCGGTGGTCGGGAGGAACAGCCGCTGTGTGAAGCCCTCGCAAAAGTTGCAGGTGTGCACAGAAGTTTGAATCTGGCCGGGGCCACCAGTTTTTTGGAGAGTGCCGCCATTATGGAAAAGGCGGTACTCAGCATCGTACAGGATAGCGCTCCTTTGCATTTGGCCTCAGCCGTTAACGCCCCTGTGTGTGCAGTTTTTGGAAGCACTGTGCCGGCTTTTGGCTTCGGGCCCCTCAGCACGGTCGCTTTTGTGGTCGAAACGTCCGAACACCTGGAGTGCCGTCCCTGCGGCCTGCACGGTCACACCCGATGCCCCAAGCTCCATTTCCGCTGCATGGAAACTATTTCTTTGGATTCAATTTTGGAATTTCTTTATCGCCATGCTGGTATTCAACGGTGAACTCGTGCATGCTTCCGAGATCACCTTTGAGGAACTGGAGCGGGGTTTTTTTTACGGCGATGGGTGTTTTGAGACCTTGCGTCTCCATGGAGGGCGCCTGCCCTTATGGACCTACCATCTGGAACGCCTTAAAGAGGGGGCCGGCCTGCTGGGGCTTCTCGTACCTCAGCCGTTAGAAAGTGCTGAAGAAGTGGAACGGCTGGCGCGCCTCCTAATGCCGCCAGGGCGTACCGGGGGGCGCTTCCGGTTGGCTTTGTGGCGCAAGGACGGAAAGGGTCGTCGTCCCGTTGGTGATAAGGCCCATTGGCTGTTGCAATACCTGGGAGATGGGCCGGCCTTTTTCCAAAGGCTTACCGTTCATCCGTTCCCTTTGAGCCGAACCCATTTTGCCACGGGTCCTAAATGGCTGGGCCAAAGGGAGTACACCCTTCAAGCGTTACCGGTTCAGGAAGAGGAAGCTATTCTGGTGACTTCTGAAGGCCACCTGTGCGAAGGACTTCATGCAAACATTTGGGTGGTTAAAGGGGACCAGCTAATCACACCCCCTTTGCATACAGGTTGTATCAATGGCGTGTGGCGGCGGGCCGTCCTTGCCCGACGGCGCCAATGGTCGTTTCAGGTCGTGGAAAAAGATGTGTCCATTTCAGTTCTCAACAGCTCCACTCCCTTAATGATGGGTAATGCCCTTCGGGGATTTTTTCCGATAGGGGCATATCCTTTTCCAGACAAGTGGGCCGTGGAAGTCCATCAAACCCTTTGGAGTGTTTCCTGAAACATGAGAAAAATCTTTCCAATATTTCTCATTTGGATTTTACGCACTTTGGCGGTGTTTTTTCTGCTAAGCCTTCTGCTCACTCTGCTTTATCGCTGGGTGCCTGTACCTTTCACGCCTTTGATGGTCATTCGTTACTTTGATCCTGAGGTAGCCCGGCTGCACAAAAAGTGGGTGCCGTTGGAAAGTATTGCCGAGCCCATGGTCCTGGCCGTCATTGTGCACGAAGACCAGCATTTTTTTGAACACGAAGGCTTTGATTTCAAGGCCATTGAAAAAGCCCTGCGGGAAAATCGCTTTCGTCGGCACCCCCGTGGGGCCAGCACCATTTCTCAACAAACGGCCAAAAATGTGTTTCTCTGGCCACAGCGCTCCTGGCTACGCAAGGGGCTGGAAGTCTGGTTCACTTTTTTGATTGAGACCCTTTGGAGCAAACGGCGCATTTTGGAGGTGTACCTCAATGTGATTGAAACGGGTCGGGGCCTCTACGGAGTGGAGGCTGCGGCGCGATCGTACTTTGGAAAACCCGCTGCACGACTTACGCCCCAGGAAGCGGCTCTCATAGCTGCCATTTTACCGGCCCCGTTGCGGTACTCAGCCGTCGATCCAGGACCCTATGTGCGGGCGCGCCAGAAGTGGATCCTTGGCCAGATGAGGCTTTGGGGCATGAAGGTACCCTGGGACCGCTATGAATAATCCCCGATGGCATCTGTCCATGTGTTATTCCTCACATATTAAGGCCCTTCTGAAAGGTAGATCTTCCTGTTCAGTAAATCGCACAAGATAGCTTCCCCCCGGGCCCCCACCAAACGCAAGGCATTGTATAGATGCATGGCGGGATGTACGGGGAGGGGCTCTCTCATTCCGGAAACCATGGCCCTGCAGACACCCTCCGCTTCACATGGCCACGTACCTTTATTTTTGAGTTGCTTGTACAAGGAAGCTTCAATCCACAGGGTGGGAGCTTGTCCCACTGAGAATTCCGGATGAAGGACTACCCGTTCTGTACCTAAGGAAAATTGATGCCAAAGAAAGGGTGACCATAGCTTGCCCTTCCAGCGTCCCAGCCAGGCACGACGTGAAGGAAAGGGTATTTGCTTTTTACGGCTCGCCACAATGGCAATGCCTTTCTCCGGGAAAAAGGCCCACACGGCGGCGGAAATGAAGTTGCACCCAAGGACCAGATCGGCCCCACATGTTTTCAATAGCCCCGCCAATCCTTCATCGGCCACAAAGGCATCTACCCCCTCAAATACCAGACCGCCCACCTGGACTTCCATCAAGGTGGTGATGCGCAAGTTAGCCGGGGCTAATAGATGCTGCTGGGGAGGGCGCGGGGAACCCGTGCGTATATGCGGATAGTTTTTTAATAACTCTGGGCTTAGGTAAGTAGCACTTGCCAAACTCAAGATGGCTTTATGACGCTTCAAGGAATCTCCCAACCCCACTTCTATAATTGGATACCCTTCACAAACCTCCATGCGTACAGTGTCCACAAAATTGTGCCTACGGGTATAAGCCTCTGTCCAGTAATAAAAACCCTTTGGTTGCGCCCAAAGGCTCCACGGAATGACAACCCAAAGGAAACCTGCATGAGTCCTCGCCACTGCTGCGAAAGGTTCAAACGAAGAGTTCAAAGATGAAAAATCTTTCTTGAGTGTTCCAAACGCTTCATTTTTCATTCTTTTATTTTTGGCCTTAATTTTTACCATGGCAGAATTTAAATATTTGTTTGACCTCCTACCCTATGCCCGGGAAAAGTACAACCTCCCGGACCAGCTGGCCTGCAAAAGAGAGGGCCGCTGGATTACCTACTCCCACGATGATTTCATCAGAATTACTGACCATCTTGGCTTCGGCCTGTTGGCGGACGGTCTCCAGCCGGGCGATAAAGTGGCCATCTCCTCCATGAACCGGCCGGAATGGAATTTCGTGGACATGGCCTGCGTGAAGCTGGGATTGATAGTAGTACCGCTGTATCCCACGGCATCCGTGAAAGATTACGAGTTCATCCTGAATGATGCCGAGGTTAAAGTGATTTTTGTTGAAAATGAAGATATACTGGCCAAGGTGCAGCAGGTGAAAGAACGCTGCCCGCAATTGAAGAAAATTTACTCTTTCAATCCGATTTCCCATATACCCCTATGGGAGGACTGTCTGAAGAAGGGAGAACAGAATCCCCAACCTGAACGTCAAAAGGAAATCCAGGCCCAGATAAAGCCTGACGATCTCTTTACAATCATATATACTTCTGGTACTACAGGGGTTCCCAAGGGCGTGATGCTCACGCACAAAAACATCGTTTCCAATGTGCGCAGCGCTTCCAAAATATTTCCCGAAGGTAAAACGGCCGGCACACGGGCGCTGAGCTTCCTGCCCCTGAGCCATGTGTTTGAACGCATGGTCACTTTTGCCTATATGTATTTGGGAATTGCCATCTATTACGCAGAAAGCATGGACACGATTGGGGAAAATCTTAAGGAAGTGAAGCCTCACTATTTCACTACGGTGCCCCGCTTGCTGGAGAAGGTGTATGATAAAATTGTGGCCAAAGGAAACGAGCTTACGGGGATAAAGAAAAAACTTTTCTTCTGGGCCCTGAATCTGGGACTACGCTTTGAATTGCACAATGCTAACGGCTTCTGGTATGCCCTGCAACTGGCGCTGGCTCGTAAGCTCATTTTCAGCAAATGGAAGGAAGCCCTCGGAGGTAATGTCCAATTCATTTTCAGTGGGGCCGCCGCTTTGCAGCCGCGCTTAGCCAGGGTATTCACCGCTGCCGGGATTACGGTATTAGAAGGGTATGGTTTATCTGAAACCTCGCCTGTCGTGACGGCCAACCGCATAGAAGAAGAAAACCGTATGTTCGGAACTGTGGGCATCCCCATTGATGATGTGGAAGTGAAAATTGACACTTCTGACGGGGAATACCGACCCGGGGAAGGAGAGATCTGCGTGAAAGGTCCCAACGTGATGGCTGGTTACTACAAACGCCCGGACCTCACTGCCGAGGTAATTGACAAGGATGGGTGGTTTCACACGGGCGATGTGGGGATGATCATTAATGGCCGGTTTTTGAAAATCACTGACCGCAAGAAGGAAGTGTTCAAAACTTCCGGCGGCAAATTCATAGCCCCGCAACCCATGGAGAATAAATTCAAGGAAAGTATTTACATTGAGCAAATTATGGTGCTGGGGGAAAACAGAAAATTCCCCTCTGCGCTCATCGTGCCATCCTGGGATGCCTTGAAAAAATGGACCGATAGCCAGGGGATCGCATATAACAACAATAAAGAACTCATTGATCACCCTGCCGTGAGGGCTTTATTTCAGAGCGAGGTGGACAAGTACAAT
>JANWWQ010000034.1 GCA_025055635.1 Flavobacteriales bacterium | reverse complement strand
ACACACTTACATGCTGGCCGCTTCCATTTATCCCTATGCTGTGCAGTATATGGGCGAAAATGGTTTGCAAGCTGACGTGCAATTGCACATACCCAAGGGTTCCAGGCTCGGCGGCAAGTATGGCATGGATATTAATTTTAACGCAAGTATTGTTTATGGGCTGGATACACTAAACGGCACGGCTCGCGGAGGATACCGTTCTAAATTATGGAGCTTGGGCAAGCAGTATTATCACGATTTCAATGTGGAAGTTTCCAAGAAGTTTTCCAAAAAGTGGAAGTTAAATGCGATGTACATGAAACTCTTCACAAATTTGAGCGTGGTGCCTGTGTCTCAGTTGTCTTCTCCTCCTCCCGCTGTGAGCGCCCACATAGGAGTGGCCGATGTGGCCTGGCGCCTCACCTCTGACCACAACCTGCGTCTAGAGCTGCAAACACTTTACACCCGTGACGATGCTGGCACATGGTTCTTCGCCTTGTTGGAGTACACTTATGCGCCCCATTGGTTTGTATCGCTCATGAATCAATACAATCCAGGGCATCCCATTCCGGAGCGCCGCATTCATTATCCGATGATTTCTGCGGGCTATAATCTGGGCAACCACCGATTTCAGTTATCGGCCGGCAGGCAAAGAGCGGGAATCCTCTGCATTGGTGGCGTGTGCCGAGCCGTACCGGCCGCAACGGGTATAACTTTGTCCTACATTGGCACCTTTTGATGAAACCTCTGGCTATTTTCTTATTGGTTCTGGTTTCGGGTTTCGGCCTGTGGGGGTGTGATAAAATTAAGCCACCCTACTCCCGACCTCTTTTTGAAGGCACTATTGACACGATAGCGTATCCGCCTCCGGTCTTTTCTCCGGATTTTAGCACGCAGCGTGTGGTTTTAATAGAGGATTACACCGGCCACACGTGTGGTTACTGTCCCAATGCTGCGGACGTCCTCAACGCCATCACCGCAGCGATGCCCGATAAAGTAGTAGGCCTGGCTGTACATGCCGGCGACAATTTTGCTGCGCCCAGTCCACCGGATTATCCCAATGATTTCCGGACTGAAGCAGGCACCGCCTGGGATAATTTTTTCGGAATTTCAGCTGCGGGCCAACCCAATGGTATGGTGAACCGCAAAGTGTTCAATGGCAGCCGAATTTCCCCTTACGCTACCTGGAATACACGAGCTCAGGGCATCCTTAATGCGCAACCTACGGCTGACATCCAGCTTGCCATTAAAAACTATTACCTTCCGGCTGAAAACAAACTCATCAGTTATGTGTATGCAGCTGTTTTAAATCCCCAGCCCCACCCTGTAAAATTAGGCGTTTATATCATGGAAGATTCGGTCATTGCTCCCCAAAAAAGGTATGTGATTGATACGGTGAACGGCGGCCTTATCACCTTGCATATAAAGGATTACGTCCACAGACACATGCTGCGGGGTCATAGTGGCTCCATCTGGGGCGAAACCATTTTTCCGGCTGGTGCGCCGGCGGGTACGACAGTGCGCAAAGACCATCTGATTGCCATTAAGCCCGAATGGAAGGTAAAGCATTGCAAAATTGTTTGCATCGCATATGATGCCGTGACTTATGAGGTAATTCAAGCATTTCAAAAAAAATTTATTGAATAACGATTCATTTTTTCTTCCTCTCTTTTTCCATGTTGTATTACGGTACCCCCTCCTTTCGGCTGCTCACGCCGGTCATTAAAAATCTGCTCATCATTAACGGATTAGTCTATTTATTCAGCATTGCTGAGGATTCGGCTCCTTTCGTGTACCGGTTTCTGTCGCTCTATTATTTTGAATGGCCTGAATATGTGGAGCCTCCGCCGCTCAGTGTGGGGCTAGGTTATTTTTTTCCCTGGCAACCAGTTACATATATGTTCGTCCATGGAGGTTTTTCGCATTTATTTTTTAATATGTTCAGCATGTGGATGTTTGGATCGGTATTGGAAAGAATCTGGGGATCACGGCGCTTTTTAAAGTTTTATTTGGTCTGCGGGTTGGGAGCTGCCGTCGCTCACCTTCTCTATTATATGGTAATTTTTCATAGTACTAACAATATTATAACCCAATGGCGGGTGTCATCCACCCCAGCCGTGGGTGCAAGTGGGGCGGTCTATGGTTTGTTATTAGCCTATGCCATGCTATTTCCAAACACGGAGCTCTTCATATTTTTTATACCTTTTCCAGTAAAGGCTAAATATGCTGTCCTGGGTCTGCTGGCCATTGATCTTTTCATGGCCTTTGCGGGCTTTGAATGGGATCAGGTGGCTCATTTCGCCCACCTGGGAGGGGCCCTTACCGGTTTCCTTATTCTGCCTAGGTGGCGTCACAAAGGCATTTGGTAAACACGAAGGAGATGGTAAGGAGCGTAGAGTTTTATTTTGAAATTTGAGGAATGGATTATTACTCTTTTTAAAAAAATGTTGGGTATCCTAATATCCGTGTCCTTCAACGAAGGGCATCTTTATATTTTTCCCTGATTTTTTTCAATTCATAAATCCCCTCTTGGGATTGACTTATGAAAAACCGCAATCCGGCATTCACAAAAAGATAGCCATCTTTTCTCATTTGCAGGCTGCTATTAGTAAAATGGGATAGGGTGAAAAAATATGTAGCATCCAAATGATAATGCCAGTATTTGTGCACCTTAAACTGAAATCCTGCTGACACGGGAAATATGAGGAAGTTGTTACGGGCAGGGGTGACATCACTTTCATATTTGTAATCTCTTTGAATCACTTGCGGAAACCCCATCTGAGGCTGATCCTGTGGCTGATCTCGCAGTTGGCCGTCTGTCCACAAGTAATAGGTACGGCCCTGTGCATCTTTAAGATCTGAAAAAGTGCGGAAATTAATATAACCCACCCCTGCTGCTACATAAGGGGCCACAGTCTGACGGCCCATTAGGAGATAGTCAAAATGAAGCATGGTCCTCACATCGGCATTTATGATCCGACTTTTGAAATTAACGAATTCATTGATAGAGCGCTTTTCTGATGCCACCCAGCCGTACATGAAGTTGGCGCTCAGACCCAACCATTTGCCAAACCTTTGCTCCAACCCTGCACCGAAGGCCGGGCGGAACCCCCAGAAACGTTTCAATCCCTCCCTGCTACGCAGATCGCCTACGTACATGAGCCCTCCTCCAAATACTTTTAGAATAGGATAACTGTGTTTGAATTCATAATCCACTTCCACCCATCCAGTGTCGGAGGGAGAGTTGCCGGAAAATGGAGCTTGGCCATGAAGAATAGCCGTCGCGCCCCCCCAAGCAAGCAACAGTATTTTCTTAGGATTCATGAAGCCTTATACAATAAGAATCTAATCAAGCACTACAAGTTTAATAATTTTTTCCAATTTTTCTCCTTTTATATGGGCTAAGTAAACTCCGGCTGCGAACGAATGAAGTGAGAGGGTGTGATAACCTGCTGGGAATTTGTAGCTTAATAAGGGCACTCCCAGAGGTGAGAAAAGGTCAAATCTCACTTCTTCTGGCAACATTAAGTGTAGTTCATGTTGTAAGGGATTGGGCCATATTTGGAAATTCTCTACTGTTTTTGACCCATTAAACCCAACGCCTGAGGTCTTTATGTGTACGTTATCTAAGTAAAAATATGAACCCGCCCTGTTGGAAGTATAAAACCCTAAAAGAATAGATTGGCCGGCCAGGTTATTGGGTAAAGGAATGGCCCGCGTGCGCCAGTGTAAGGCGTCGGAAGGAGTGAAATTGCCCATCAGGGTGGCAGGCACTGTATTCAGCGAATCGCCTGGATAGGCTGCCAGAGTCTGAAATGTGGCTCCACAATCTGTGGAAATTTTTATGATTACTGAGTCGCGCTTGGAAGTATTTACGAAACGATAGGCATAGTCAAAAAAAAGCGCAAAAGGTCCTGAACCTGCTAAAGGAACTTGAGGCGATATGAGCCAATCTTTCTGGTTTTGGGGAGGATAACCATAAAAATCCATCCGCGCCGACCACTGGCCGGTAGCTTGGCCGCCTGTGGAGGCTATGGTCCACGTCTTATTCTGGTCGGGGTTGATGACCAACCAGTGGAGATTGGCCAGCGTGCTATCTTCAAACTGCTCTTCAAAAGGAAAGGAAGACGGTGGAGCATACCAGAAACGTACGACTTTTCCATTGTTCACTATATCCGGTTCCTGCACAGAGCTATCTGCAGGGAACACTTGAAACGAAAGTTCATTTTTTCCGGCAGTGGGGTTTAAGTAGTTGGGCCATAGTAAAGTCTGGCTTTGACCAGGATTAAGGGACAGACCGGGATACAGTAAATCCTGTACTTGTCCCCCTTGGGTGAGAGACACTTTAATTCTCACATTCCCGTTGAAAGGCTGTGATCCCATATTAGTGATAGTAAACTGTGGTTGTAAAAGGGAAGTACATAGCAGGTCTGTATTCGGATAAATTACGTCGGTGATGGCCAGATCGGGACCCGTATTCGGCGGTATGGGAATGTAGCCTTGGGCTATCAGCCAGTAGAAGGCCGAGTCCACACGTATGAGGCCTCTACCGTATGTATTATCATCGCCTGGTGCACCTAAGTCCATAGCGGTGTAGTAAAGAGCTTCCTTGAGTGTCTCGCCGGGTAGATAGGGAAAAGCCTCTTTAAGCAGTAAAAGGGCTCCTGCCGCATGGGGACCTGCCATGGACGTACCGCTATAGGTCGCATAGCCATTCAGCCCCACACAGCTGCGGATATTGACTCCTGGAGCCACCACATCGGGTTTAATTTTCAGGGTCCCTGAAACTTGGCAGGGTGAGGGCCCCCGGCTGCTGAAATAGGCGATGGGAAAACCCGGTGAATGAATATTCACTGCTCCCACAGAAAAAGCATTCACTGGGGTAAGCGCGACATAAGCCGGAGCCGTTGCTGTGGCCGAATCAGGACCGTCATTGCCCGCAGAGTATTCGGAAGCAATGCCCGCCAATTCCAATACCTGTAGCACGTAAGGGGTTATTCCATCACAAAAGCTGGTTTCAAAACCGCCAGGAGGTCGGCCCCACGAGTTGCAAATCACATCGGGAATATCATGAACTGTGGCGGTGTCCCCATCTGGATTAAGGGCCCACTGCTGGGCAGCCATAAGTTCCACAAACGGCAAAGTATCGGCCAAGTTAACCACAATGGGATCCATAGCCATATAGTAGGCGTTTGGAGCCAAACCTATGGTGTCATTATGTGCTGGGTCATATCCTACCATAATGCCAATCGTATGGGTGCCGTGGCTGCTCGATTTATCGGCAGGCTCTTGCACACCATGGTAGGTCTTCCAGGCCTGTGCGAGAGGTCTGTATAAACCTAGAAACTGACGCTGAATGGCTGGATGCTGAGGCCACACACCGGTATCAAAACTCAGCACAAGGCGACCCCTACCTGTATATCCTAGGGCCCACAAGGTACGGGCACCGATGGCCACTAAGCCTGGTTCAGCCACTCCAGCGGCTTTTTCGGAAGCCGGTAAGGGTGGCCCCACCGGTTGATGAAATCTAAATACCAGGTCTTTCGGCGCATATATGGCTTTCACGGCAGGATCATCAAAAAGGGATAATATTTTATCCTTGGGCCCCCTTAGGACCACGGCATTGACAATCCAAAAATGCTCCACAAGAGCACTTCCACTTTTTTGGGCCAACTCTTTTACTTCATTCTGGCTGGCCCGATGGGCTGCTAAGAGGTGTCTAAGGGTTAGGCGTGCTCTCTCTGTGACGGGCAGTTTGTGTTCGCGGCATACCGCAAATAAGCTATCTAGAGGTGCCTGGCGGCGAAGCTCTACTAGGAAAGTGGCTTCTTGTGCAGAAGAGAAAAGGAATGAAAAAAGGCAAGCCCCTATGAAATGTCCCTCTTTCATCGGAATTTTTGACTAATCGTGCTACCCCTATAGTTCCTTCACTTAAGCTTTTAAGAAGAAAAATCCAAGTTGTTTGAAAAATCCCATTCAAAATACTAAAGCTTCACAATTCTCTTCTTCGTCAGGCTTTTGTCAGTCCATTCCATTTCCAAAAAATAAAAGCCCGATGCCCACTCGCTTACCGAAAGCTCCACGTTTTCTAAACCCCTTACATTGAGGGTGACCACTGTTCGGCCTGCTGCGTCGGTCACCCTTAGGAAGTTGGCCGGGTCATTCAGTTGCAGGCGCAAGGCATGACGCACAGGGTTGGGATAAACAGAGAGCCTTTCATTTAACTGGATGGCTTCTCCCAGGCCAACCCCTTGATCTTTGATGGTGACAGTATGCTCATTCACTGTTATGGTAGCGCCATTAGTGGCATTGCTAAGGGCAAGCACGAAAGTTTCATCCGGTTCAGGCACACCGTCATTTAAAATAGGTATAAGTACCGTCAGCGTATCATCCGAAAGGGAAGGCCAAGTGAGTGTACCAGACGTAAAGGTAAAGTCAGTTCCCAGGGTGGCTGTACCTTGACCGGTGTAGGACACATTTACACTGGTGGGATTAGCGGAAGGGCGGTTGATAGCTACTCGGGCCAGATAGGATCCCGCGCTCTCTGATACCTGACCGGTAGCTGATACGAAGCCCACCTCCAACGGATCGTTGTCATTTATGGTCACCTTGGCTGTGTCCACTGAACTATTGGCATTAGTCAAATTAGTAATCTTAAGTACAACATATTCAGCACTTTCGTTGATATTATCATCCACAATAGTTACAGGAAAGTTGAGGTTCAGTTGGGACGTTCCGGCCGTAAACTGGAAAGTCTGAGAAGCGAGTGTAAAGTCCTGACCTTGGGTAGCCGTGCTGGAAGCCAACACCGTCACCTGTCCGGTCACATTCACAAGGGGGGACATAGAAATTCCTATTGTGAGAGTCACGGTGCCGACATTTTCAGACACCGTTACCTGAGGCGGATTAAGAATTACATTGGGCAGGACGGGCGGGGTATCGTTGTCTTCCACCACAAAAGCCAGCGTACTGTCGGGGCTGATGAGCGTCCCTGAGGAGTTGTTGCGCAGGGCCAATAAAAACGTTTCATAACCTTCCACCGAGTTGTCGTCTGTGATGGAGATAGTCACTGGCAAGCTATCTGGTGTCACCCCAGCTTCAAAAGTGAAAACCTGGGTAGTATAGTTATTAAGGTCGGCTGCGGAGCCACTGGTGAGTACAAGTTGAACAGTGTGGGGGCCCCCGTTCAGGTTCCCGGCTTTCACGTAGTAGCAGGCAGGCACGGCTCCTGCGTTTTCGGGCACGGTATCGGGCGGGGAGGTACATGAAACAATACTAAAGATCGCCCCAGGCGGCCCACAGATGAACTGCTGACTGTTCAGCATGCCTTCGGTACTAGCTACGGGGCCAGTCCAGAAAAAGTGGGCATACCCGGTCCCGTAACCAGCCAATTGGAGCGACTGTCCCGAAGAGGTGTTGGTTCCTTCCATCACGGGTAGTTGTTGCGCTGTCATTCCATCAGCTGGCCCCGAAACTGCCGTCAAAGGCCCTTCGTAGGAAAAGAAATACAAGACCGTATCGGCCCCTTGAAATCCGCACTGATTGGGGGAATAAACCAAGGCCAATCCATCATTGGGGCCATTCTGAATGCCGGTCATTGGAAACCACACGGCCCCGTAGCCGCAGCCTTCATCATCCAGCAGTCCCGAAAGAGGAGTACTTTGGTACGGTTGACCATTTTGGTCATAAAACACTAGCAAGAGGCATTCTAGATTTTCACCCGCTACTCCGGCTATTTCTACCCCTTCATTCTGATCGGGGCCCGCGTTGTCATAGTGTATTTCATTGATCCAAACAGCAGGTGGTGGAGGCGCTGTACCTTGGTCGTTGTCTTCAATATAGAAATAGAAGGTGGAGTCACTTCCCACCAGGTCCCCAGGAGTGGGATTGCGGAGAGCAAATTCAAATAGTTCATAGGGTTCTTGCACGCCATCATCGGTAATAGGAATGGAGATGGGCTGGGGTCCATCGCCAGGATTAAACACAAATGTCTGCGTGAGGTAGTTTCCAATATCTGCCGTGCTGCCCGTAGTATTTTTTAATACCAACTGCACAGCATGCGTTCCGCTTTGCAAATTCAGGGCCTCTACCCAATAACATGGAGGTAAGAGCAAAACGGATTCTGTGAGCGTGTCGGGCGGTTCAAAGCAGGTGTTGGCTATGCGGAATACCACGGGGGGCGTGCCGCATAAAAATTGATAAGGATTTAAATCATTGGGTGATGCCTGTAAGGGATTAGCCCAGTAAAAATCGCTGTAAGATGTTCCAAATCCTTGTAGTTGCAAAGAGTATCCCACGGGCGTGTTGGCTGTCTCCTGCACAGGGATCGCCGTGGAGGTCATACCAGCTGCCGGGCCATTAACCGCTGTGAAAGTCCCCTCATAGGAAAGAAATTGGACCACTTGTGCAGAGCCCGGCAGCCCACAGAGAGCAGGGTTAAAAACCAGAGCGAAGCCATCAGGGGCTCCATTCTGTATAGGCGCATGGCTAAACCATAACGCACCATACCCGCACCCCTCGTCATCCAAAACTCCGCTAAGATTGAGTGTTCCGTAGGTCTGCCCATTAGCGCCATTGTAAAAAACAATTTGAATACAGCTCAGATCCACTCCCGCCATACCCGCTACTTCAATACCCTCTCCCTGGTCAGTGCCCGTGTTGTCATAATGAAATTCATTGATCCAGACCAGCGGAGGCCCTCCCAAAGGGGAGGGAGAGAAAGCTAAAGCCCAATTAATCTCAGCCACCATTATGAGGCTGAAAACATTCAGGAAGAGTAGTGCTTTTATCATAGGCTTAAAAATTAAATTTCTTGCAAAGCTAACGATTATAAGAATTAATTAGGTGAAAAAATTTTGCTTGCCACTTAGGGCTTGCTTGTCTATTGATAAGGCCTAAAACTCAAGCGATTTGTTTTGAAATTAAAAATTGTCAGCTTAAAACCGGTCTCTAAAATCGCTATAATTTCCTAGTTTTTTTTGTGATATTTTTTAAAAAATGCAGGATAACTCGGTAATATACCCTTTCCGCCAATCACTTAAATCTTTTCAAATAACCAATGTTTAATCGGTCTCAATAAATTGCTGAAGCCATGTTCCCAATCTCACGTTGTGGCATGGATAGGCCTTTTTTCATAACCAATCTTTTGTATAAATTAGATAATTAGCTTTCAAAGGCATAATATGTCTCCTCTCACGCAAAGCCGACCATTCATAAAAATTCATCAATCCAAGGGTTGTGCTCCACTTTGGGCGCCTAAAACCAATTGTTCATATTCCTTTGGCGATAGATCACCGTAGAAAAAGTGAATCGGATTTACTGGTTCGCCCCAACGGCGGACTTCGTAATGCACATGGGGACCCACACATTTTCCTGTACAACCCACCAGTCCTACTTTTTCACCCCGTTTTAGGACTTGGCCCTCTTTCACAAGGATCCGGCTCATGTGAGCATACAGCGTGCGAAGGCCGAAACCATGATCAATGATTACGTAGAGTCCGTATCCACTTCCATCCGAACCGGCAAACACTACTTTCCCACCGCCGGTGGCAAAAATGGGTCGACCTAAGGCCGTAATGAAATCTATACCTGTATGGAAGCGCGGTGTCCGATACACCGGATCAGTCCTCATTCCAAATCCGCCGATGGATGTGAGGAGATCACGTGCATTTACAGGCATGATGGCTGGCACATTGCGCGTGAATTCCTCTTTGCGTTTTACCCACTCTTGCACTTCCAGCAAGGAGGCCTTCTGAACCCGAAGCCGCTGCTCTAGCCAGTGAAGCCGCAGCGCAATGTCTTTCAGGAGTTGCCCATTCTCCAGAGAAGAGAAGCGTCTGTACACACTGTCTTCCAGGTGGTTGTCACCCCTCAATGTGGGTCGGCGAGGCGATGGGGCTTCAAAAATCGCCCGGTACACTAATGTGTCCTGCTTTTCCAATTCTGCCAGAAGGTACAGAGCCTTATTTAGACGCTCGTTCAGATGACTATATTCTTCGCGCAGCGTTTCAATTTCCTGTTTGTAGCGCTTTTCAGTTGGGGAGGTCAGAAACGTGAAGGATATATAAATCGCTGAAGCTCCGATCAACAATACCACAGCAGCTGCTCGGCCCACTTTCCACACGCGCTCAGCTAAAGGTTCCTGAATGGGCTCATACTGCAGCGTGCGTGGGTTATATTTGAAGCGCAGCTTTTCCAGAACTGTTTGATTTTTGACAAAATAAATCAACACCAACCGGCTATGAGAGATCTTTTCCACCAGGAGCCAGAACCTAACTTTGAAGAGAGTATCCGTCAGATGATGCAGGAATTAGCCCGAAAAGTGGCTTACCACGATTACCGCTACTACGTGTTGAATGATCCTGAGATCAGTGATTATGAATATGACCAGCTGTATCATAAACTCTTGGAGCTAGAAAAACGCTATCCTCATCTGGCAGATCCCAATTCCCCTACTCAAAGAGTGGGAGGAACTATTACTAAAACTTTTGAGCAAGCACCCCATAGTACCCCCATGCTTTCCCTTGATAATACTTACGATGAAGGAGAGCTGCGTGATTGGGATAGACGTGTGCGCGAACTGACAGGACGCAAGCAAGTGGAATACGTGTGCGAGCTGAAAATTGATGGGGTGAGCATTAGCCTCACTTATCGCGACCGAGCGTTGTGGCAGGCTCTAACCCGCGGCGATGGGTATCATGGGGATGTAATTACCAATAACGTGCGTACTATCCGAAGTGTACCTCTTTATCTTCCTTCTGATGCCCCCGACGTGCTGGAAGTAAGGGGGGAGATTTACATGCCTGTGTCCGTGTTTAACCAATTGAACCGCCGTAAACGGGAAGAACTGGAGGAACTCGGTTACTCTGAGGAACAAATCGAAGCCCAGCTCATGAAAAATCCCCGCAATGCCACGGCCGGTACTCTCAAGCTGCAAAAGTCCGCTGAAGTTGCCCGCCGCAAACTGGAAGCTTTCCTTTACTTTATCATCCAACCAATCCATTTCTCTACGACTCATTTTCAGAACCTAGAGCGCTTAAAAAACTGGGGGTTTAAAGTATGCGATTTTCGCAAGGTCGCTCATGGTATTGACGAGGTAATCCACATTATTAAAGAATGGGAACACCAGCGCAAATCCCTAGACTTTGAAACTGATGGAGTTGTAATAAAGGTCAATGAATTGGCATTATGGGATAAACTAGGCACCACCGCCAAAAGTCCCCGTTGGGCGGTAGCCTTTAAATATCCTCCTGAAGTAGCGCGCACGCGTCTGAAAAACGTGGTTTTTCAGGTAGGTCGCACGGGAGCTGTGACCCCTGTAGCCGAACTGGCCCCCGTTTTTTTGTCGGGCACCACAGTCAAGCGGGCCACACTTCATAATGAGGATTTTATTAGACAATTGGATCTGCATATTGGGGACACGGTTATGGTAGAAAAAGCCGGCGAAATAATTCCGAAAATCACGGGTGTGATGCGAGAACTACGCCCACCCCATGCCCGGCCTGTTGTTTTTCCCTCTCATTGTCCTGAGTGCGGTTCTGTCCTAGTGCGTAGGCCCGGTGAGGCCGCTTGGTATTGTCCGAATGAGAGCGGTTGCCCTCCCATCATAATAGGGAAGCTAGAGCATTTTGTTCACAAAAAAGCTATGGACATTCAATCCTTGGGTGAAAAAACGTTGCAGGATCTCTATGAAGCGGGACTTGTCTGTAGCCCGGCCGATTTGTACCAACTCTCAGAGGCCGATATCATGAAACTGGAGGGTTATAAGGAACTTTCGGCCCGTAATATCATAAATGGCATTCGTCAAAGTCTTCAACGACCCTTTGAACGGGTCCTTTTTGCTCTCGGCATCCGCTATGTGGGTGAAACTGTGGCCAAGAAACTCGCTCACACCTTTGGTTCTATAGATGCCCTCGCAGCCGCTGATTTAGAATCTCTCAAGGCCACAGAGGATGTAGGCGACATGATTGCCGAAAGCGTGTATAATTGGTTCCGTAAACCGGAAAACATTCAACTGCTGGAAAAACTTAAAAAAGCGGGACTAAAGATGGAAACCCAAGCGCCCATTCAGGGGTCCTCGGACAAATTAAAAGGATTGTCGTTCGTCGTTTCGGGTGTTTTCTCTGTACCGCGCGAAACCCTTAAGGAAAAAATTGAACAATACGGCGGGCGAATTCTCTCCTCCGTCTCCCGAAACACCAGTTATTTAATCGCAGGTCAAAAACCCGGGCCTGAGAAACTTCACAGAGCAGCTGAACTGAAAATACCTATTATTTCAGAGGAGGAATTTTATCGACTTTTGGAAAAAGATTAAATAACTTGTATTCTATGCAAAAGTTTTTTAGGTTTTTCTGTTATTCCCTGGTGCTTTTTCCCTCTACCGGTTTTGCTCAAGATGCTGTTTACTTGCTCAATGGGCGCACTATTAGAGGCCAGATTACATCTATTGATAAACACCAGGTGAATATTAAGGTGCCTTACCCAAAAGGCAATATGCAGTCAGATGCTGAATCCTCAATACTATCGGTTCCGGAAAAGAAGATATGGTATGTTAGCAGAAACGGTCGTGCGGAATATCCGTATGCGCGCATTAATATGATGAACGGCCGTGTTCGGCGTCTGGAACCCACCCGCTATGATAGTGTTCTTGTGTATTATCGTAAGCCGAAAACCTTAAAGGAAAAATATTTTAGAGAGCAGTTTGTGTTTTCCTATTTTTCCGAGGGAAAGGAACAAGTGGTTTTCACACCTATGATAACCGACTTTGACACCATTGAGGTATCCGAAGCTCGGTCAGCCTTTCAGGGCAAGCGCGATGCCCGCACAAAATATAAGCAACCTTACACAGCTCTCATCAGTGTGCTGGTAGGTGCTGCTGGGGGTTACACCTTGGCCTGGTACGGCCTGATACCGGTCACCGCTTTCGCAGCCCTTGACGGACTTATCAATCCCCGGGCTGGCGCATATCGCCAGCGGCGATATGGGGAAAAGTTGGTTTACGATCCCTATTATAGATATGGCTTCAATAAGCAGGCAAAACTGATAAAGCTACGCAACGATATTCTGGGAGGTGTAGCAGGAATAGCGGCGGGGCTAGGCATGATTCTGTACATCAGAAACACAGAAAATCCTTGAAACTCCCAGCCATTACTTCCAGAATTTTTCTTACGGACATTGTTGTGCCGGCTCTGTCATCAACGGCATTTCTGGCCCTTAATGTGCCTCTCCACGGTTTACCGTGGTATCAGGATTATGCCTCTTTTCTCTTTTGCGCTGTCATAGGGGTGTACGGAGGGCAGCGCATGATCAGGGCCCTAAGGAAAGAATTGCCGGAGCCCCGCCGCAGTTTTTACCTTCGGAGGGCTTATGTGTTTACCATCCTTATCACTATTTCTTTTGGGTCAGCCATCTATTTTATGATTCGCTTGCCGGCTCCGGTTCCATGGATCCTAATAGCTTTGGGCCTAGTATCTGTGGGATATGTGTGGAATCCTTTTTCTGTAAAGGCAGCACTCCGGTATTTACCCTATGTAAAAAGCCCGGTAGCAGCCCTTGTGTGGTCAGCGTCCACAGCTTTGATCCCCGGAATTATGACTCGCATGCCTTTCCCTGAGCTGGCGGGCATGACTTTCGCCCGATTTCTCTTTGCACTGGCACTTATTCTTCCCTTTGATGAAATGCACCTTGAGGAAGACATTAAAGAGGGAATTCAATCAGTGCCGGGTTTACTCGGAAAAAATGGGTTGTTGGTAATTTATGTTATTATTTGGCTCTTGTATGTAATAATAATTTCCCTCTTTTTACAAAGTGGTTTTATTAAAACCATTCTCTGTCATACTTGGATAAGTTTATTTTTTGGGATTAATTATTTCCTGCCCATGGAATGCCGTTGGTCTCTGGATACTCTGCCATTTTGGGCTTTTACGAATATCCATTTTGTGGATATTCTTTTAAAATAAAATAATAAAGTTGATTCTATTAATATATATAGTCTTTTCACCCGATTAATTTCAATTTAAATGAAAAAGAAGATTCTTAATATCCTTGGGACAAGACCTCAAATTATTAAATGGTGGGCATTACATAGATTTTTAAAAGAATCAGATTTACCCTTACATATTTATACCCTTCACACGAGTCAACACTATGATGAAAATATGTCAGAAATTTTTTACAAAGAATTTGAACTGCCCTTACCCGACTTTCATCTTAATACGAAAGGTCTCAGCCGCCTTGAGAGAATGGAAGAAATGCTCCGCGGCATACGTGAAGCTGCTGATACGGTGAAGCCAGAAATTCTCTTGATATATGGTGATACCGACAGCACCCTGGCTGGTGCTCTGGCCGGCGAATTGTACGGTATCCCCGTGGCCCACGTGGAGGCTGGTTTGCGGAGCAATCGCCGTGATATGCCCGAAGAATTTAACCGAGTGGCCTCCGACCGCATAGCCACGCTGCTACTATGCCCCACCCACAGGGCCATTCGCAATCTTGAGGCCGAAGGCATTACCCGCTGGGCCGAGCAGGGGTTAGTCCAGGTAATTTTCTCGGGGGATGTAATGTTGGATAATATTCTATTCCTGGCACCTCGGCTGGACTCTTTGAACGCGCATGGTCCCTTTGCTTTTATGACCTTGCACCGCAACTATAATACCGATGACCCGGCCCGACTGAAAGCGATCTGCCAGGCAGTGAGTGCCCTTGCAGAAAATATACCCATTGTATTCCCAGTGCATCCCCGCACCCGCCAAAAGCTTCAACAGTTTGGATTAGAATTTTCCGAACGAGTGAAGATAATGGATCCATTGGGATTTATGGATACCTTACGTTACGTAAAAGCGGCCCGCTTCGTGTTCACCGATTCCGGGGGCCTTCAGAAAGAAGCCTGTTTCCTGGGAAAGCCTGTTTTGATTTTGAGAGGGGAAACTGAATGGCTTGAAATTCTGGAAGAAAAGGCCGGTGTTCTGGCTGGCGATAACCCAGACCATTGGCCTATGGCCTACCAGGAGTTGACAAAAATTCCCACTCCGGTTCAAATTCGGGGTTTTGGAGACGGCCGGGCCGCCTGTATTATTTGTGAAGCACTAATTAACTTTTCTTCTAGATAGCCGCCTCTGATTATTGATAAGTTGACAGATTTTAAACCTTATTAGCGGATACGTTCTGCGCTTCGTACCAGCTCCTCGTCTTTTCGGATACCACGTGAGGCCAACAACAGTGCAAAAATGGCAAGAGGCATCAACGCCAAACCTCCCGAACCAGCATAATCCGCTTTGGCACCGAAACATACTTCAACGTTTTCGTAATATAGATGGAAAAGCGCACCCAGCGCACATGCTGCCCCACAAAATGCTGCTCCATGGGTGATTTTCAGTTGTAAAGGCCTGTTTTTAAACAAAAGCAAGGCCGTAATAGAAAGCACTATCATCGCAAGAAGCAATAATCCTAGGTACCAAAGACCAGCACGGAACAGACCCAGCCCGGTGACCACGCATAGCTCTCCGCCAGGCAATGAAAATTTTATAAAGGGAATAAACAATTGAAAAATACCAATGCCACCGGCTACCAGAAGGTAAAAACTCTGAACCCTTTGAATCACGTGACAAAAATACCTTTCTTTATTACATCAGGTAAGGCAAATATTAAAGCCAAGGCTCTCTTCCATAATTTTGCCTTACCTCGTTCTATGATTCGCATTCTGCCTATTTCCGCGCTCACTGCCTTTGTCACCGCTACTCCCGCCTGGGTTCAGCCCAATAAGAGAAAGTTGGCCGAGGACATGTTGGCCAAAATGGCCACCATCCAAACAATGAAATACAGGCTCTTTAAAAAAGAACGTTTCGGCACTAAATACAGGGAATCGGAACTTGAAATAAAATATAGAAAAAATCCATTCGCCTGTTACATTTATTTTTACTCTCCTGATCCGGGTATAGAAGTTTTATATGTGGAAGGGCAAAACAATGGGAAAGCTTATGTAAATCCTAATAAAAAATTGCTCAGTTTGGTGGATTTTGATTTTGACCCCTATGGAAAAACGATGCGCAAAGAGGAGCATCACACGCTGTTTGAAAATGGCTTGGAATACACGCGCAGTCTATTGAAACATGCTATGGAAGTGGCTGATCGTGAAGGGAAGTTTGAGGAATACTATACACTAGAAGGAGAAGTTAATTTTAATGGAAGGCCCTGTTACAAAGTCATCCTGGAGTACAAGCCTTTCCGGTGGATCCCATATACGGTAAAAGAAGGGGAAGACCTAGTGAAAATTGCCCGACGTCTGTTCCTGAATGAATACATGATTTTAGAAAGGAACAAATTACCTTTTTATAATAGTGTAAAACCAGGACAAAAAATTGAAATTCCCAACATGTTTGCCAAAAAGGTGGTGCTCTATATTGATAAAATAAACTTATTGCCCATTTTCCAACAAGTGTATGACGACCAAGGACTTTTTGAAGAATATCATTACAAGAACTTAATAATAAATCCTTCTTTTACATCTAAAGATTTTGATAAAAACAATCCGGAGTATCATTTTTAACCAAATACATTGTGAGACGCCGCGTTGCTGTAACAGGAATAGGCATATACTCCTGCCTGGGTGTGGGGTGTGAGGCCGTTTCGGCTTCCTTGTATGAAGGACGTTCAGGTATAGTGTACGATCCCGAGCGAAAGGCTATGGGTTTCCGTTCAGCCCTTACCGGGCGGGTACCCCCGGCCAATCTGAAAGGCATTGTGGACCGGCGGGCCCGGGTCTGCATGGCTGAGGAAGCCGAATATGCCTATGTTTCAACCATGGAAGCCCTCCGAATGGCTGGCATTGATCAGGACTTCCTTAATAGGAACGTAGTAGGTATCATCTTTGGTAACGATAGCTCAGCCCGCGCCGTAGTGGAAGGCTGTGACATCATGCGTGCTAAAAAAGACACCACCTTGATGGGTAGCGGTTACGTATTTCAGGCTATGAACTCCACAGTGACAATGAATTTGGCTACTATTCTCAGGTTGAGAGGTATCAATTTCACAGTCAGCGGCGCCTGTGCCAGCGGTTCCCATGCCGTAGGGTTGGGCTTCTTAATGATTTCTCAAGGCCTCCAGGATGTGGTCATAACAGGGGGTGCCCAGGAAGTGAATCCCTGGGCCTTTGGCAGTTTTGATGCTCTGGGGGCTTTCTCCACTCGGGAGAACGAACCTACTAAAGCCAGCCGTCCCTTTGATCGGCATCGGGATGGCCTGGTCCCCAGTGGCGGTGCTGCTACCCTCATTCTGGAAGAATATGAATTTGCCCGCCGTAGAGGCGCACCCATATTAGCCGAAGTAGTGGGCTACGGCTTCTCTTCCAATGGTGACCATATTTCCCAACCTAACGTAGAGGGACCCAAAAACAGCATACTGATGGCTCTCAACCAAGCTGGACTAAAGCCTTCGGATATTGACTACATCAATGCCCACGCCACTTCCACCCCGATAGGCGATGAGAATGAAGCCCAGGCCATTTTGGAAATTTTTGGGCCCAAACAGGTGCCCGTCACTTCTACGAAAAGTATGACGGGCCATGAGTGCTGGATGGCTGGAGCCAGCGAATTGGTCTACTCCATCCTTATGATGCAAAATGAATTTATTGCCCCAAACATAAATCTGGAAGAGCCTGATACCGTTGCTTCTCATTTGGACATCCCTACCAAAACCAGAGAGGCATCCCTGCGTTACGTACTCTCCAATTCCTTTGGTTTTGGAGGTACAAACTCCACCATAATTTTGAAAAAACCTTAAGTAAATTTGCCGTAAAATGACCGAAGCCCTGCAGACCGATATTCTGAAGCGGGTGTCAGAAATGGTAAATCGCTTCCTGGTTGAAGAATTTGAGGTTGATCCGTCTGTTCTGAAACCCGATGCCGATATGCGTCAGACCCTGGATCTGGATAGCCTGGATTATGTGGATATGGTGGTCATTATTGAAAATCTTTTTGGCTTCAAGATGAAAGCTGAAGACTTCCAAAATATCCGCACTCTGCAAGACTTTTACCACTTTATAGCCCGACACCAAACCTCCCTGGGATGAACCACTGGGACGGCCGATCCCGTGGTTCTCCCTTAGGATATCGTATTTTCGGAATAGTGCTACGCCTTGTAGGTGTGTGGCCAGCCTATTTGTTGCTTTGGCCAGTGAGTTTGTATTTTTTGCTTGTTGCTTCGGGTGCACGACGGGCATCCCTCAGCTTTTTCCGGGAGCGGTTAGACATATCGGGCATGAAAGCAATCCGGATGACCTGGCGTCAATTCTTTCGCTTTGGGCAAACCATCATTGACCGTGCTGCTGTAGTCTCGGGCAGGAATAATCTCTTTCGGTTCACTTTTGACGGAGAGGAGCACTTGGTGAAAATGTCCGAAGACGGAAAAGGAGGTCTAATCATTGGAGCCCATGTGGGTAATTGGAACATCTCCGCCCATTTCCTCACACGTATACCGGGTAAAATGGCTGTGTTGCTTTATGATGATGAGTGGGAAAATGTAAAAAAAGCTCTTTCAGAAATTGAAGGAAAACCTTTGGGTGAAGGTAAAGTCATTTTTATACCCATTAAGGACGACTTGTCTCACCTTGTCCGTCTCAAGGAAATATTGAACAGCGGTGGTTTGGTGGCTATTCACGGGGACCGCTATCGCCCCGGAAACAGAACTTTAGAAGTGTCTTTTCTGGGCGCTCCGGCCAGGGTACCAGCCGGCCCTTTTCTATTAGCCGCTTCTCTGGACCTGCCCGTGACATTCAGTGTGGCTCTTAAGGAATCCACTTACAGATACCACCTCTATGCACGCCCTCCGGTGAATTACTATCGCCTTACCGGAATCATCAGAGAAAAAGCCAACCAATGTGCCCGGGATTTTTTCTCATGGCTGGAACCTTATGTTCGCCGTCATCCCGACCAGTGGTACAACTTTTATGATTTTTGGAAAAGGAGCTGATCTTATATTATGATTGTAAAAAGTCTTCAGGCAACTGGAGATTTATCCTTCCGTCTTTAGAATAAACTGTTATGAAAACAACCCATCTTTTTGAAACGTGGCGTGTCAAGGTGTTGCGTGAAAGCGATTACGAACCCGTTTGGAGTTTTCGTCTCTCCCTAGCCGATGTCCTGGTGGCCGTTGCTGGCTTTTTGTTTTTCACCGTTTTTTTTACGTTTTTCTTTGTCGCCTTTACCCCCCTTCGGCAATACCTACCTGGCTATGCCGATCCCACCCTTCGCAAGGATGCCCTGGCCCTAAAGAAGCAAGCCGATTCCCTGGAATCGGAAATCCACCTGCTTTATACATGGGCGCGGCAGATACAACAGCAGTACCAGACAGCAGAAAACACCGCACATGGGAATTAAAGCCAAAATCGTCAAATGGGCAGCAAGCCTCATCGTCCCTGGCCTTAGACTTACAAGGGAAGAGTCCCTCAAAGCCCAGGACGAAATTTTCAACCATCTGATTCAAACGGGCCGCTACACCCGTTTCGGAGAAGATCATGCCTTTAAGAAAATTAAATCCTATCAGGATTTCATTCAGAGAGTACCTGTGCGCGATTATGAACGGCTTAGATTTTTCTTTGACCGAATGCTCAGTGGCGAAAAAGACGTCTTTTGGCCCGGTCGGCCTAAATACTTAGCTAAAACTTCAGGAACCACTTCTGGTACTAAGTACATTCCGATAACGGAAGACTCAGCACCCACCCACGTGGCTTGTGCGCGCAACGCTGTCTTTTGCCGCATCCATGAAACCGGCAGCGCCCGCGTCATGGACGGCAAGCTCATGTTCCTTTCAGGTAGTCCCAAGCTGAAAAAAAGATATGGAATGTATGTAGGTCGTCTATCGGGTATTGTCAATCATATGGTACCTTTTTGGTTGAAGGGTAATCAAGTGCCTTCCTGGAAAACCAACTGCATTGAAGACTGGGAAAAAAAAATTGAAAAAATCGTTGAAGAAACCGCCCACATAGATCTGCGCCTCATCAGCGGCATCCCACCTTGGGTTCAGATGTATTTCGAAAAGCTGTTGCAATACACAGGCTCCAAAGCGGTATGCGATGTCTTTCCTAATCTGGACTATTTCGTATATGGAGGGGTCAACTTTGAGCCATACCGTACCAAACTATTGTCCATGATTGGCAAGCCGGTAGAAACAATTGAAACCTATCCGGCTTCAGAAGGATTCTTTGCTTACCAAGATCTTAAGGACGACGAAGGTCTTTTGCTTCAGACTAATACGGGTATCTTTTACGAATTCATCCCTTTGGAAGAACATGGTACTGCTCAACCCACTCGCTTGCGTCTGGCCGACGTGGAAATAGGCCGGCAGTATGCCCTTGTGGTGAGCAGCAATGCCGGCCTGTGGGCTTACGATCTGGGCGACACCGTGCGATTTACTTCCCTAAATCCTTTCCGTATACGAGTCACAGGGCGGACCAAGCACTTCATTTCCGCATTTGGCGAACACGTCATCGCCGAAGAGGTAGACTATGCCATGCAAGTGGCCACAGCGGCCACAGGTGCAGAAGTCGTAGAGTTTCATGTGGCCCCGCAAGTGAATCCTAAAGAGGGGCTCCCTTACCATGAGTGGTTTGTGGAATTTGCCACCTTACCTCCCAACCTTTCTGCTTTTGCCCGGATGCTAGACGAGGCGCTTCAAAACCGCAACATTTATTACAGGGATCTGGTGCAAGGGAAGACTATTAGACCAGCCGTTGTCACGGTGTGTCCTCGCCATACGTTTGTAAGATACATGAAGAGTCTGAACAAGTTAGGAGGTCAAAATAAGGTGCCCCGTCTGGCCAATAACCGGGAAATCGCCGATAAGCTTTTGGATTTTTTTGATTAGTATTCTTTAATTAGAATTACACGTATCATGCAAGCCAGCGGCTGGTGGTTTCTGGCCCCCCATACCTCACCCATACCCCATTAAATGCCTCACACCAGTTTGCGCAAAAACTTCTTCACAAGCCCCATTGGCAGCTTGTTGTAAGGCGGGTACCGCTGGGGCAAGTCCGGGAAAAAGGCTCGTCGCATCACGGCCCTCTTATGGCTGAAGGTATCAAAGGAAAAAGGGCCATGGTATCGGCCTAGTCCCGAATTCCCCACCCCTCCAAACGGCAGACGGTGGTTGGCTAAGTGTAGCAAGCACTCGTTCACGCAGGCCCCGCCGCTCCGGGTCTGTTCTAATAGCCGGTCAGCCCATGTGCGGTTGCGAGTGAAAATATAAAAAGCCAATGGGTCCGGTCTTTGTTGCACCCATTCCATCACTTCCTCCTCTTCTGAGTAAGCAAGCAGGGGCATTACGGGCCCAAACACCTCGTCCTTCATCACAGCAGCGTCGGGTGGGCAATCCGCTAAGATCGTCGGCTCAATCTGAAGCGTCTCCTCACGGGTCTTCCCACCTGATATGATGCGGCCTTGTGCCAAATAGCCACACAGGCGCTCGTAATGCCGTTGATTGATAATTCGTGGATAATAAGGATTTTCCAAAGGTGACGGGGGATATTGCCACCGAATAGCGTCTTCCCAAGCCTGTATGAAGGAGTCCATCACCTTCCTATGCACTAAGATGTAATCAGGAGCCACGCAGGTTTGGCCTGCATTTACCGTCTTGCCCCACACGATACGTCGGGCCGCCACTTTCAGGTCGGCATCGTGGTGCACCACGCAGGGTGATTTCCCGCCCAGCTCTAGCGTCACCGGCGTCAAGTGGCGTGCTGCAGCCTCGTACACTAAGCGCCCCACGGCCGTGCTGCCAGTAAAAAATATGTAAT
>JANWWQ010000033.1 GCA_025055635.1 Flavobacteriales bacterium | reverse complement strand
TCCTAATACCAGCCAATTTTTTTGGTATCCCTTCGGCAGGCCTTGCAGCGTTTCGTTCATACTTGGGGTCCAGCCGGTCTTGACACCCTTGTGCACAGGGAGCTGCAGTGCGGATTCAGGGGTGCTGCGGCTATCCAAATGCCGGGTTAGAAGGCCTGTTGCCACCGGATGGGCCGAACAGCCCTTTGGTCTCCTATCTCTGGGAATTTCCTGATCCCTTTTCATATTTGCCCTATGCGCAGAGCCGCCATGTGGGCGGGCCCATTGGCCTTCGCCGCCGTGTACCTATCCGGGCACACCCCCAGCGCCGCAGCCCTGGGTTTGCTGCTCTGGATGGTGCTCTGGTGGGTGAGCGAGTGCGTGGCGCCGGCCGTGACGGCCCTGCTGCCCCTGCTGGTGCTGCCCCTGGCCGGAGTGATGCCCATGGACAGCGTGGCCCAGCCCTACGGAAGCAAAATCATCTTCCTTTTCCTGGGCGGCTTCATGATGGCCACCGCCCTGGAAAAACACCAGGTGCACCGCCAGGTAGCCCTCCGCATTCTGGCCCTGGCCGGCACTGCTCCGCGCCGTATACTGGCGGCCCTGATGGGCACCACCGCCCTGCTGAGTATGTGGATGAGCAATACCGCCACCACGCTCATGATGATGCCCATCGCCATGGCCGTGGTAGCCCAGATGGGCGGACCCGGCCAGATGCTGCGCAAACCCTTGCTGCTGGGCATTGCCTATGCGGCCAGCCTCGGCGGAATGGCCACGCTGGTGGGCTCTCCTCCCAACATCGCTCTGGCCGGCTTCCTTGAGAACCGCTACGGAGTGTCTATTACCTTCGCCCAATGGCTCCTGCTGGGCCTGCCCGTCTCCGTCACCCTGCTGGTGATTTTCTACCTGCTACTTTCAAGAATCGCTTACCGCACAGAGTTTGCCCAAGAAAGCCCCGCTTTTCGTGGGGTGCGGTCGCTGCAGGCCATGATCCAACCCTGGACCCCGGCCCAGCGCCGAATGCTTCAACTCATGGGAGCCGTCATCACTTTGTGGCTTGTCCGGGAATTCCTGCCCCTCCCCCACCTGACCGATCACGCCATCGCGCTGGCCGGTGGTGTAATGCTCTTTTTGCTGCCGATACCCGGGAAGAAAAAGCACACCCTGCTCACCTGGGACGATGCCAAGCAACTGCCCTGGGGTATTCTGCTGCTCTTCGGAGGAGGCCTGGCCATGGCACAGGGCCTAGAAAAAGCCGGCCTCATCGTCGGCCTGGGCCAGCTGGTGGCCGACTCAGGCCTTCAGATACCCTACCTCTACATGGTGGCCTTCACTGTCCTGGGCCTCGCCATGACCGAATTCATGAGCAACGTGGCCCTGGTGAACGTGCTCATCCCTGTGCTTTTTGGTATCGCTGATACCCTCTTCATTCCCCCCCTCTACCTGGGGCTCCCTGTCACGCTGGCCTCCTCCTGCGCCTTCATGTTTCCCATCGCCACACCGCCCAACGCCGTGGTCTACTCCACAGGCTTCATTCCGATTCGCGACATGATGCGCCTAGGAATTTGGATGAATCTGGCTGCCCTGGCATTGATTATTTTATTTGCCGAAGCCGTTCACAGACTCCACCTGCTCTCGCCTCTTTTCTGAAATTCTCAGGAGAAGCAAACTTGAAAAGAATATTTGGTTTTCAGGGAAAATTGACAACTTTGCGCTTACATCTCCCTCTTTATTTATGGAACTCAAAGAAATCCAAGAGCTTATAAAGTTTGTATCCAAAAGCGGTGTCAGCGAGGTGGTTCTGGAAAACAAAGGGTTTAAGCTGGTAATAAAAACCGGCAAGGGCGCTGAACAGGCAGCGACGGCGCCGGTGCCCCCTGTGATCATTTCGGCCCCCACTCCCGTAGCGACACTGCCCGCTTCGCCCGCTTCGCCCCCCCCTGCTACCCCGCCTCCCCCGCCGGCTCCAGCCCCGCAAACCGAAGAAGCGGCACCCTCTTCCTCCGGCAAGATTGTGGAGATCCGCTCTCCGATGATTGGCACTTTTTACCGCCGGCCGGGGCCCGATAAACCGCCCTATGTGAACGTGGGCGACGAAGTGAAGCAGGGCCAGGTAATCTGCGTCATAGAGGCCATGAAGCTCTTTAACGAAATAGAGGCCGAAGTGAGCGGTAAAATCCTTAAAGTGCTTGTGGACGACGCCTCCCCCGTGGAATACAACCAGCCCCTGTTCCTCATTGAAACCAAGTGAGAGCCTTTCGGTATTGAGGCATGTTTAAGAAAATTCTCATAGCCAACCGCGGCGAAATCGCCCTGCGCGTCATCCGGACCTGCAAGGAAATGGGTATCAAGACCGTGGCCGTCTATTCCACGGCTGATAAAGACAGCTTGCCCGTGCGCTTTGCCGATGAGGCTGTGTGCATCGGCCCGCCCCCTGCCAAAGAATCGTACCTGAATATTCCCCGCCTGATTGCGGCCTGTGAAATTACCAACGCCGATGCCGTCCATCCCGGTTACGGTTTCCTGGCGGAAAACTCCCGATTCTCAAAGACCTGCGCCGAGCATGGGATCAAATTCATCGGCCCCACGCCGGAACAGATTGACGCCATGGGCGATAAAGCCACGGCTAAGGCCACCATGAAGGCGGCCGGTGTGCCCGTAATTCCGGGCTCCGACGGGCTGCTGCACGACCTAAAGCACGCTCTCCGAACAGCCGATGAAATTGGCTACCCCGTCATCATAAAGGCCACCGCCGGCGGCGGCGGTAAAGGCATGCGCGTCATCTGGGACAAGGAACAACTGAAAAAAAACTGGGACACAGCCCGCAGCGAAGCCCTGGCGGCCTTTGGCAATGACGGCATGTATATGGAAAAATTCATTGAAGAGCCCCGCCACATTGAAATCCAGGTAGCCGGCGACCAGTATGGCCGGGCCTGCCACCTCAGCGAGCGCGACTGCTCCATCCAGCGCCGCCATCAAAAACTGGTAGAAGAAACCCCTTCCCCTTTTATGACCCAGGAACTGCGCGAAAAAATGGGCCAGGCCGCTATACGGGCCTGCGAAGCCATCCAATACGAAGGGGTGGGAACGATTGAATTCCTGGTGGACAAAGACCGCAACTTCTATTTCATGGAAATGAACACCCGCATCCAGGTGGAACACCCCGTCACCGAGGAAGTGACTTTCTTTGATCTCATTAAAGAACAGATTAAAATAGCCGCCGGAGAAAGAATTTCTGGGAAAAATTACTACCCCCAGATGCATGCCATTGAATGCCGCATTAACGTGGAAGACCCCTACAACGACTTCCGCCCTTCTCCGGGAAAAATCATCAACTTCCACGCTCCCGGAGGTCACGGCATCCGCGTAGATACCCACGCATACGCCGGATATGTTATTCCCCCTTATTACGACAGTATGATTGCTAAACTGATCGCCGTGGCACAGACCCGCGAAGAAGCCATCCAGAAAATGTCCCGAGCCCTGGAAGAGTTCGTCATTGAAGGCGTTAAAACCACCATACCATTCCACCAGCAGCTCATGAAAGATAAAAATTTTGTTGCAGGTAATTACACGACCAAGTTTTTGGAAACTTTCCGGTTGACATAAACCCCTCTAAATTCATGGAACTAATTGGCAATATTTACCGGCGCGTTATTGTTTAAAGATAAAGGCTATTTATCTAAAAACACTTTGAGATATCATTAATTAGGGACAATTTTTACCATTTACCAAGATGTCTCCAACTACGGCTGGTGGCAGCCTAAAACCAGGAACTCGGCTAAAAATTCTTAGTCCAAAACCCTGCGGAGGTACAAACCGCCTGAATTGTCAGTATCTTCCCTGAGAAGTTTTTGCTGGGAATGGTAAAGCAGGTCAAATGAGCTGATTTTCTTTAAGATTGTCAGATCTCAGCATGGATGCTTACGCTAGTTTTGAAAGGGATAGCTCATCTTTAAGGCTGAACTCGCCCTAATAATAGAAGTCACTAAATATCAAACCGTATAAGACACTCCTTGCGTGATTTTCAGGACTGGTCCAGGCCGTAAATCCATTAACAGAACGGAAACCACCCGTTATTTCAGATAGAAACGTGACTGGCAGAACGAAAACAGTTGAAGCTATCTAAAGTTTACAGGTACCGATGATTTATTTTTACACAGATTAACACAAAAAATTATATCCAACGGGATAATTTGATTTTTTAATTTAATTGCTGAAAATTCCAAAAGCTTGGAAGGCGGAAATACAGCCCCGCTGTTGCTCCAGGCGAAGGGCCCATTGTGTGCATGTTTAGGGCACGCACTTCTCAGGTTAGAAGAGATGACAGGCCTGCTACGTCAAAGTTTCAGACATTACCAAGCCTTTCAGAAATAAACATTTGGTTGAGACTCCCCGGCGTTTGCTCCCGGAAAAGACCGAGGATTTTTTCTTTAATCCCTTTTCAATTCTTCTGGAGACCCCACACGTAAAGCAAGTTGTTTGGTACAGACCCAAAGTAAAACCATGTTAAAAAGAAATGGACTTCCTCTATCACACAGGACCTTTCTATAATTTTTAGGTTAAAAAGATTCGGGTGCCCCCAGAGGGCTAGCGACAAGAATATAGGCGCACAATGCTTGTGCGCAGGAACTCAGAAAAAATTATAGACCTTTAATACTCGTCTTCGTTGAAGAGGAAATCCTCCTTGGTGGGATAATCCGGCCAGATGTCTTCAATACTTTCAAACACTTCACCGTCGTCTTCAATCTGCTGGAGATTTTCTATTACCTCCAGTGGAGCACCCGAACGCATGGCATAATCCAGAAGCTCATCCTTTGTGGCTGGCCAGGGTGCATCTTCCAGATATGAAGCAAGTTCCAGTGTCCAGTACATAGCCGTAATGGATTTAAGGTCTTTTCTTAAGTGAGTGCAAAAATAAAAATGTACCAGATTTTTGCAACTACCTATTCAAATTTCTTGCCAAAGGCAACAGTTAAACCAGAAGTAGGAAATCCTGAATACACAAGAGAATTCCAATATTTTTTAGGGCCTAATGATAAGGGATATATCATCTTCACCCAGGAAAAAACGTCCGGCATTGTTGAATAGGATAACTTAGTCAACGATAGTAAGAGTACCCGTGTAAGTGAGCGAATGGCCTGAATGGAAACGCACTTCAATGACCACATAGTACACGCCGTTAACGGCCCGCATACCCGCCGGGGTTGAGCCGTCCCACTTCAGTTGAGGCGAGGTGCTCTCAAACATGAGATTGCCCCATCGGTTGTAGATAAGGCAGTGGTAATCCTTGACACCAGAAAGCTTCACATGGAATAGGTCGTTCAACCCGTCACCGTTCAGGGTCATGATATTCGGAATGAGGGTGCCATCAATCACCTGAACCTGAGCATAGGCGGTATCCAGACAGCCGTTAGGCGATGTGGCCACTAACTGCACGGAGTACTGACCGGCATGGTTGTAGACATGGGTAGGATTGGCCAGGGAGGAAGTATGGCCATCACCAAAATCCCATTGCCAGCTAATGGCATTAAGACTGGTGTCCACAAAAACAATAGGTTCCGACCCAAAGGTGCCGTTGGGTTGGAATTGAAAACCGGCCACCACTTGGGGCCACACCCACACGTTGAGGTTGCCCGGAAAGCTGCTGCACCCGTTGGGTGTGGTCACAACTACCGATACTTGCCCGAGGCCACCAGGTCCGTTCCATACCACGCCATTATTGCTCGCAGTGGAACCCGGATTGGTGAGGAGACCGTTTTGCACGGTCCAGGAGTAACTCCAGTGGCTGCTGTCGGGAAGGGCCTGGTACTGGCCCAAATAGGAACCGCAAATGGTATCAGGCCCCACAATCGTCGGTACTCCCGGACGCACTTTACTCAGGATAAAGGGTTGCGGGTCAAAACTGCTCTGAAAGGTTTTTTGTACCCAGGCCTCACCGGCGGTCTGCAGGTAGGTGGTAGGCGAAAGGTCTTTCCAGAAACCACCCGACTGCCACTGGGCCAGTCCGTCCCAGGGCCCGTCAGCATTGAGATCGTAATACACCCGCACCCGCACATCCTGGGTGCCTAAAAGCCGGTTTATACGGTGGTAAAATTCGGGTTGAGTCTGGCACACAAAGGAATCTACCTGAGTACGGTCATACCCTTCGGTGGTGGCGTCCACATTGGCCAACCGCACGCCCATGGCTAGGAGCCCAGGGGCTGATGGCCGCAGTAAAACCGGCCTGTAGCGGGGGGTGCCCACGGAGGAACCTGTGGGAAAGCGGTAGTCCAAAGGCTGATCCATCAATCGGTACAACTTGCCCGTGTCCAGGCTGCTCACAAAACCCGTGGTTCGCTGAATGGCAGCCGTATCCGTATGGAGCACACTCATGGAATAAACGTCAGTGGCCAGTTCCCGGTCGTTCAGTTGCAGAATATGTTTCACAAAGCTGTTGATTTGCTGGGTTTTCACGCCCGTACCGCTCAGGGTGAGGTTCCAGAAACGCGTGACCGAGTCCCCCCGGATAAATTGATCAGCCCCCCATAATTCGGCCAAGGAAGTATCGCTCTGAAAGATTCCATTATTTTCCCAGTGCAGACCTACCCGATATTGCCCCGAACCATGGCACCAGGCATCGTTGATAAAGGTGCTGTCAATGGTGGTTATACCCTGATTCTCAAACTCCGTTCCTGGAGCCATACGAGCCGTGCCCCGTACCTTAAGAATGGCTCCTGGGGCGGTGTAAATCAAAGCGCCATTGCCTAAAAACAGGGGCTGCTGGGCCTTGCCCTTAGCCCCAATAACCCAACCGGCTATTAATATGGCAATAATTGTTATCCGAATCATGCCCTAACAGCAAAGTTATCATTTTCTTTAATACTAACCCATGTTCTGAGGTTGCCACAGCGGACGTGTCCTGGAGAGACTGTCGCCCCTGAAGCGACCCGACCTCAGTCACGACGAAGCCTCCCTACGCAACTCACAGCACAGCCGCTCCACCAACGAAGGTTCATAACCTTTAGCAATCATATAGTTGAAACAACGTATGCGTAGATCTTCAGCATCAAAGCCCTTGGACATCAAATATTTTTTTCGCATATTAAGGACTAGTCGGGCTACCTGCTCGTATTCCTCCTCTTCCACATTTTCCCGAAAAGCCTTTGCCACCGTCCGTGGGCTAAATCCTTCCTGACGCAGTTGATGGGCTATTTTCAACCGCCCCCATCGGTTTTTGAACACTTTTCCCCGGATGTATGCCCGCAGGTATTCTTCGTCTTGTATAATTTTTTCCTTGAGCAATTTGGCCATGTACTTTTTGCGGATGCTCTCGCAAAGCCCCATCTGCACCATTTTCTTTTCCACCTCAAAGCGGTTACGCGGCCGGAAAGCACAAAACCGTAGCACTTTATTGAAGTCGTGATCCTGGGGCTTAGGTTCGGATGCGGCATTACGCCTGCGAGAAAGGGCGTTCATGCGGCAGTGCTTTTTCTACCCCTAACGCATCCCTCCAAACATACCAGGATCGAAATCCTTAATCTTGTAATTGTCAGGAAGTTGGAACAGGGCTGCATCCAGAGGCTGGGTATCGTACCGCTCCAATTCAATGGTTTGCTGCAACTGCAGACCCATGCGTTGCAGACTTTGTTCCACTTTTACCGGGTACCCCTCTACTTCTTGCAGAAATAGACCAGCTCCTGAGCCTCCGGTGGTGTTGCGCTTGGGTTTGGGGATTGGAATGGCGGTAGTGGTCCACATCGTCTGATCAATAGACCCCTCCTCTGTTTTGAGAACCACTTTGTACTTTTTACACTCGTATCCATTGACATTTTCTTCTCCCAGCGGGGTGACTTCCGGTTTCACTTCACCCACATCGCTGTTCTTTGGCATTTTATAGGCAGTTTTTTCTTTATCACGCAGCATATAAGTCTCGTCCATTTTTTCTAGGTAAAGGATATCACCCATCATGCTGGCGGCCATGCCTCCTTCCAGGGTAATCCGCGCATTACCGCCGTCGCTGCGCACAATCATTTTCTGAGGCATCATGGGGCCCAGCAAATCAGCCATTTCTCCGACGATTTTCATTCGGAACACGACCGTGCTATACTGGGCTGAAAGAGTCCATGACCATGACAATGAAATGCTCCATGCCAGTGCAAAAGCTAAAACTTTGTTTCTCATAGTGCAATATTTTCTGAAATTCTCAGGAGGACAAATGTAATAGAAACTTCCTGAGTAAATTGTATTTTTGCAAGCTGTTAAAAGGTAACCATGAGATCTTTCATTCTGCCATTTTTGCTTTTTCTATGCGGAGGTGTGGCATGGGCCCAGAGTGCCTCATCGCCGAAGGAAACTCCCGCCGGCGCGCGTCCCGCTCATGCCTGCTGCCAGAAAGCTGGAAGTGGGCACTCATGCTGTAGCAAACGGGCGGCTGCTTCTCCTTCGGCAATGGCCGAAGCTAGCGTCATCTCCTCGCATTGTTCAGGACATTCAAAGGCTGTGACCGAAAATTCCGGTGAAAGAAAAGAGCGTCCAGAGAGAACCTCTGCGGCTGTAAAGGAGGAACCCAAAAAAGAATAAGGTTTGAAATATTTTTAGGGCGACCCCGCCTCTCCAGCGGGGTCTTTTATTTCATGGTATACGACGTAATAGTCGTAGGATCAGGTATCGGGGGGCTCGTAACTGCGGCTATCCTTGCCCGCGAAGGCCTCCATGTGCTGGTGTTGGAAAAAAACAGGCAGTTTGGAGGGGCTTTTCAGGTTTTTTCCCGCGGCCGACGCATCCTGGACACCGGCATTCATTACATCGGTGGCCTGGCCGAGGGACAAAATCTCCGCCGAATTTTCTCTTATCTGAACGTGTTCCATCCCGATGATTATATACGCCTGAATGAGGATTGTTTTGATGCCATTTGGCTTGGAGGTCCTTTCCGGTTGTATCCCCTAGCTCAGGGTTTTAACCATTTCGCTGAAGTTCTAGGGGAAGAATTTCCTTCCCAAAAAGAGGCCTTAAAAAAATACGTTTTGACCCTGCGCAAGGTAGTTGAAAGCTCGCCCCTTTTTGAGCTAAAAAAAAGTGCTGCTTCCCATTTGCTAAACCCATTTTTTGCCGTCAGTGCCTGGCAATTCCTGAAAGAAACCTTTTCAGACCCCGTCCTGCGCCGGGTGGTTGCCGGAAATAGCATTATTTATGACGGACGCACCACCTCTACCCCCCTGTACACATATGCCATGGTCATGGCCTCATATATTCAGAGCGCCTGGCGCCTTCGCCACGGTGGCCACACTGTAGTCCGCCGGCTCACCTCCGCTATTCGCAACAACGGCGGAGTATTAATGAATTACTGCGAAGTGCAGCGCATTGGCCAAACTTCGGACTCTTTGCTCGTTTTGCACACCACCGAGGGAGGGGAATTTTTATCGCGCCGTGTTGTGCTCGCTGTGCATCCCTATATCGTAAACCGCATTGTGGACCCCGCGCTCTTGCCCCGATCGTGGCAAAGAAAAAAGGAACTTCCGGAAAGCAGCCCCTCCCTGACCGTGCATATCGCTCTTAAAGCCCACTGTCTACCCTACCGCAATTACAATGTGTACGGAAATCCCACAGGACAAGTTTGGGATGGTGCTCTGGGCCGCCCTTTTGACCATTGGGGCATGTATTGGTTTCCTGAACCTGACAACCTGGAATACACCGGTGCATTAAGCATTCTCACTTACTGTTCCTGGGAAGAATTTAAGCCCTGGGCTACCTCCCAGCGTATTCTGCCCCGTCGGAGAGAATCACGGGGTCCGGACTACGAGAATCTGAAAAATGCCTGGGCCCGACGAGCTCTGGAAAATCTCCCCGATGAGTTAAAAATTCCCGAAGACAGTATCGCTGATATTACGGTCGCTACTCCGCTCACCTGGCGCGACTACATCGGTAGCCCCACGGGTTCCATGTACGGTATCCTGAAAGATTACCGAAACCCTTGGCGTTCCCAGTTCCTTCCAGCTTTAGGAACCAAAGGACTGTTTTTCACGGGCCAAAACCTCAACTTGCATGGCGTCACGGGGACAGTACTATCAGCCTTGGTAACCTGCGGGGAAATCGTAGGATTGGATTACCTGCTCAATAAAATCCATGCACAGGGCTAAAAGACTATCCCGCCTAAATTGGTATCCGGGTACAGTTAAGGTTGGAGATTTAGGAGATTATTAGGAAATTCTGCTTCTAGATTCTCTACTAGTTTTTCTCTTTTTGTGCTCTGGAAAATTCAAATCAAAGGACTGTTGTTAGGATGCATTTTAAGATGGCAACAAATGGTTTACTAATGAACAACGGTTACCGTACCGCTCCGCTTTTCTTTCTTTCCTGTTCTGGTTTCGTAGGTGAGCACCCAATAGTACACTCCAGGGCTGTACTTTACGGGCTTCCACGGATTATTGAAATCTCGGGTTTCGTAAATCAGATTTCCCCAGCGGTTAAATACAAGGAGAGTGAAATTGAAGCATTGCGAGGCATAGGGATTCAGGGCGGGGTCCGAGAAAATGAATTTCAACTCATCATTTAGGCCGTCTGCGTTGGCCGTGATAATATTGTTGAGCTTCTCCAGGTCAAGCAGAGTGAGGGTTTGCACAGTAATCTGAACAGAGTCCTTACAGCCGTTGGCATCGGCTACCACAAGCCAAACCTGGTAAGAACTGTTGGATTCTGGATAGGAATGAACGAACTCCTGTTCGCTGTGCTGGCCTGTGGTGCCATCCCCGAACCGCCATTCATAGGAGGTGATGGGAGAAGAACCCGGCTGGGACTGATTGCGGAAAAGCACATCCCCAAAACAGAGGGGCAATCCCTCCACCTGAGGATCGGGACCTTGGAACACCCCCACAATCTGGGTGAGGCTAGCCGAGCAGTTTTTATCAGAGGTCGCAGTGAGCGTCACTTCATTCTGGGTATTTTCCGGAAAGGTGACCGTGGGATTCATTAGAAAAGAAGTCGGGGGGTCGCCGTTCTGAAAGGTCCACATCCAGGAGGTAATGGTTCCTGAGCTGATGGTGGTATTATTCGTGAAGGGCACAGCAACACCCCCACAAAAGGAAAGCGGACCAAAGTCCACCTGGGGCAAGGGATTGATGGACACCGTGAAGGTATCGGAGGCCTGACAGCCCTGCTGGGTAGTCACGGTGATATATACCGTACCCCCTGGCCAGGCAATGGATGCAGAGGTCTCCCCTGTGCTCCACTGGTATTGGGCGATATTCTGACCATTGGCAACAAGGGTAACAGGGATGCCCTGGCAGGTTTCGGAGGGGCCGGCAATGGTGACGTTGGCCTGCTGCATAGTGACCAGCACCGAAGCTGTAGCCTGACAACCGTTACTGTTCACGGCTGTGAGGGTTACGATACCGGCTTGAGACACCTGCGTGGTCGGCGTGGTAGCACCCGTACTCCAGGAGTAGCTCGTGAAATTAGCGGGCGAGGCCGAGAGGGTGGTGCTTTGGCCCTCACAAAATGTGGTGTTGCCCAGAATTTGTACGGTAGGCTGGTCCTGCGTAACGGTGAAGGGCGGGCTGACGGCGGAGCAGCCCCCATTATTGACAGTGACCGTATAGGTGCCACTGGCCACATCAATAGTAGGGCTCTGCAAGTTACCAGGATTCCAGATGTAGCTCAGGTAAGGGCCATTGAGGACAGAAAGGGTGGTGGTCTGGCCGCTGCACACGATATTGTTACCCGTTATGATAGGATTCAGAGTGTTGGTGTCCACCTGGATGGACAAATAATAGGTGGTATTGGCCGGGGGAGTCCCATTGTCCGAGGCCAGAAACTGCAGAATGTTGGTGCCCAGATTGGCGTTGGAGGCAATGAACTGAATGGTGGTATTGGCCACATTGCCTGGCGTATTATTTAATATAGTAAATCCAGAACCCTGAATGGTGTTGGCCGTGACGGAAGTGGTTTGCCCTTGTTCGGGAGAAAGAAAGGCCACTGTAAAAGTGACCGTGTCGCCTACACACAGCGAAAGAGTATCGCCACAGATGTTGGCAGCTTGAATCACGGGGGGCACATTGGAGGTGTTTTGATTGGTGCACACATTGAAATTAAAAGTTTGGTAATCCAGCCAGTCCACCCCGCTGTTTCCGAAAGGACCGGCGTAATCGGTACCGGGATGGTCAAATCGGCCAAACTGGACGAAGTCTATTCCATTGTTACGATTGGCCCCCACCACCGCCGGGGCCCCGCAGAAGCCTCCATTGCCTCCGCAGAAGTATGTCTGGCCATTGTAGGTACAGGGCGTACCTACCCCTGCATTACAACTGGCTGCGCCTGTGGTCCATTGCATGTCCTTGTAACGGAAGCCCACATTGTTGCCAGGAGGTAGGACCGGGTCGCTACCATCGGTGATGATGACCTGAAAAGTGTTTTTCTTGTCGTGCTGTTCATTGTAGTACCCCACGTTGTACCAGGTGATAATGGCATTGGTCGGGTTGATCTGGTAATAGCAGACTCCAATATTATTGGCTGTGAGACCCCCGAAATCCACATCGGCCCAGAAAGGGGCAATCATGGGTTGCGTGGTGTTATTCGGAAAACCTACTGGGGTGTATGTGGCATATACCCCGTTGAAAGTAATGTTCCCGTTCGTATTAATGTAGAAGGAATTGTAGTTGGTCCCATAGAAGCAAAAATTGAAGGGGATGCTGATGGGGCCCACCCCGTCGTCATCCACCAAGGACTGGTTGAAATAAGAAACAGAGGAATATTGGGCTGTGGGCTCCAGAAAGCAAAAGGAATTAAGACTTTTGGCCCCTCCCCGGGAAGTAGGCTTTTTACCCGCCTCCGGGGCTTTGTCTTTCACATCAAGGAGGAAGGGCTTCGCGTCGGGCGGAGTCTGCACAAAGTACACTGTACCAGGGTCTAAAAGCCCTAAAGCTTTCAGACTGTCATAAGCGGCCAGGGGCAGGTGACATACCTTGCGCTTTGAGGAAGCCTCAGCTAGGCTATTTTTAGATTGGGACCACGTAGATCTTTGGAAAGCCACAACCCATGATAAAGCAATTAAAATCAGCTCCTTGAGGGAAGCATTTCGGAGAAACTCCAGAATTGCCACTTGAGATAATTGGAACAAAATTAAATTTTATTGGGAGAAGAAAAATTATAACCATGAGGTAAAGAGGGAATTGTTCCAGGAATTTTAAAAAAAGCCATCTCAAAGTCTTTGAAAGAAAAGGTTGGAACTAAAACTTCATTAAGTCTTAACGGCTACGCCAAAATGGCAGGCAGATACAGGATTTCGTGAATATAGAATTTAGAAGATTGCTAAAGCTATGGAAAGCTTGCTTAATATAGCCTAATAGCAAGTGGGATGCTTCTTTTGGAGGCATGATAAAAATGACTTAGAGAAATTCTTTTAAAACAGAACAAAAAATTAAAAAGCCCTCCAGCAGAGGAGGGCTGTTGGGGTAATCACGAAGTGCCGAGGGCGGGATTCGAACCCGCACACCTTGCGGCACACGCCCCTGAAACGTGCGTGTCTACCAGTTTCACCACCTCGGCAGCGGGAATGCAAAATTACAACCCTCTTGGCAAAATATGAATATTTTCATGTTGTTTTTTGGGCCGCGTAATCCGCAAGGTAGGCATAAAGGGGGTTAAGAACTCCGTTACGAACAATAGTGGCCTTTTCCAGAACATGGAAGGGATCTTCCCCAAGAAGTAAGGGTAACACTTTCACAGAAAGCTCATTCCCAAAATACTGGGAGGCATCGCGAGGCAATTCAGAGGCTAGGTTATCCACAGCCATGACAGTGATACTGAGCTCATGGAAGGGCTCCGTTTCGCTATCAGTGAACGGATTGTAACCATAAAATGGATCTTCAATCGTGGAAGCCCGTATTGTGGAAGGCAGGGAGCCTCGGATATCACAAGTGATGTCGGCAATGACCTTTATTTTAAATCCTGGGTCTTGCATTTCCTCTCGTGTCAGTAAGACGGGGCTGCGGTCGTCCCAATAATGGCCTGTTATGAGAATGTCGCTCACGCGTGCAAAACGCATAAAGTCGCTGGCGTATTCCTCAGGATGGCTTCGGAAATGATTTTTGTCAAAGGCGCGGCCCCCGCGATGCAGGTAGTAAGTGTCGTAGTTAATCTTGCAAAAGACAGGCTCAAAAAATTCGCGCGTAAGAAAGGCGGCCTCACCCACCTTTTTAATGTTAAGCTCTTCCAGGAGTTCCACCGCACCGTGGGCCACCCGGCCATCACCTGTGAGAATAATTTTCACGGGCGGGAGCTTCACACGAGTCAAATGCTGCTTTATTTCGTTGTAGTCCGCACATTGATAAGCCGGCTTCAGGTCAAACAGGCCGTACCTTAATCCATAAGCCCGAATGCCGTTGTAGGCGCCCACTAAGCCCGCATGAAAGCCAAATCCTAAGATGCGCTGACCACTAATGTCCCGCAGGCATTCATAATCAGTCAATGTACACCCATTCTGGATCATAGTTTGGAGCATCAATCGGTTGTGGGGTTGCTTTTTAATGGTGTGAGAGAAAATGAAATAATGTTTGCCGGGGATAACGGCATGGGGCTTTACCTCTTTAATTCCAAACAAATAATCGTAATCTTCCACCCGGTCCACGACGGGAATGCCACGCGCTTTATACTCATCATCGGGAAAACAACGGTGGGGGTCAGACTGGACGGCCACCTCATACAACCCCGAATCGACCAATGTGGCACATTGTTCAGGAGTGAAAGCTACCCTTCTTTCCGGAGGTTCCTTTGTTTCGCGCAGTAATGCCAGCTTGATTTTTTTCACAGGGCGAAAGTAGAAAAGCCGAGGTGGTAGTGACCTAGTAAGTTTTTTCTTATATTTGCCCCTCCAGTTCATTGAAAATCTTTTGAGGTATGGAACCCACCAAGCCATTCAGAAGAGAGGAAGAGGATCTAGATCTTCTCTCAATTAATAACGAAGGGGCCATTCTTTTCCTTCATAATGACGATTACCACACGTTTGATTATGTGATTGAATGTTTAGTGAATATCTGCGGGCATAATCCCCAGCAAGCCGAACAATGTGCATGGATTGTGCACACCACTGGAAAATGTGACGTAAAACATGGACTAAGAGCCCAATTGCTGGATATGTATGAGAAGCTGAAAAGAAAGGGGCTTGTAGTTACTTTGGACTGATTTTTGCATTTAACTTTTTACCATTTGCACCCGTAGCTTAATTGGATAGAGCGTCTGACTACGGATCAGAAGGTTAGGAGTTCGAGTCTCTTCGGGTGCACTTATCCCCTCACCACAGGCTTTCACCCCCTGAGGAAGGCGCCGGTGGTGAGGGGTTTTTCCATTGAAGAAGCTGAAGTGTGGGCCCATCCTTTTGCTCCAGCCTTACAACGAAAGGGTAATTGACATTGCGGAGAATATGAAGACGGATATTTTCGGCCTTATTCTGCAGGACCATACAAGAGGTGGTATAATGAATGGAATCCAGTTCAAAAGAGCAGTCTTCGTTTTCTATTAGGTAGAATTCCTGAAGGGGATTGTCGTCTAAGGCCACCTGACAGGTGCGCCTAGTAACGATGTTTTCGTACTGGGCAGTGGAAAGGCGTAAGGCAGTTTTTCCTTTCAGATAGCTATGACCGTCAGGAAATTGCCATAACAGACTGTCGGCATTTTTTAGGGCATCATGGGCCACGAAGACTGAGCCAAAGGTGAAATCCATGTTGTTCATAAAAAAATTAAACCTATGTTCAGGGACCACCATGGTGAACTCCACCTCCAGATTATACCTCACCTTTTCATTCACTTTAATTAAGTAAAGGAGATGGGTGCCCTCGGTGAGAATAAGTTGGGGTTCGGCTTTGGGCCGAGGGGTGTCATGCCGGGCGGGGGTCCGGGGGCCGCAAGAAAGCAGAAGGCCACCTCCCCACAATGCAAATGCTATAAAAGCCTTATGAGAACGTGCTAAAATCCACACAATAAAGATTAACAAATTTAAGACTTTTTCAAAAAATCGGAGTAAAGACTTCTGTATTTAAGATTTATTAAAGCACTCAGGAGGTTGCATGAAAAGGCTGTCATTATTGTGGGCCTTGCCCACTGCCGGCGAAGTAGGAAACACTATGAATTCCATCGGTTTTGAAGGGATCATCATATCATCCACATCTGGGAGGGGAGTGAGGGGGGAAAGCCAGGAACGGATTTTTTCTCTTTCAATAACTAAAGGCATCCGGTCATGAATAGAATTGACTGGAGGGAGGGCCTGGCAGGTGAGGATGGCGAAACTAAGGAGCACCTCGCCCGTTGAGGGATCGGTCCATTGGTCAAAAATGCCGGCGAAAGCCATGAGTCCCAAATGGGCTGGCCTGATACAAAAAGGTTGCTTTTTGGAGTTTACTACCTTCCACTCATAATAAGCTGAAGCAGGAACTAGGCACCGGCTGGAAACGATGGGGCCTCTCGAAATAGGCTTATATCGAATGTTTTCCACTCTGATGTTGAATGTACTGTACGGGAGGCGGGGTTTTTGGGCCCAGCGGGGGATAAGTCCCCAACGCATGGAGTACCAGCAGGGCTGGCCTTGAGCATCCATAGCAATGACTGGAACTTGGGCGGAGGGAGCAATATTGTACATCTCCACAGTAGGCCCATCCCAGACCACTTCAAATAGCTCTGCAAAATCCTGGGTCCCCGCACGCAGAGCATACCGTCCACACATGGTCCAAACGCCGAAAATGGATTATTTAGTTAAGTGAATAATGTATCCGACCACCGAGAGTAAGAAGCCACAAATAAATATGACCATGAGCACAGTGCGAGTGGTACGGTCTGGAATGAATTTGCGGGAATACTTGGCCAGAACCCTGGAATTCAGTTCAGAAGCCTGATCAAAATCTTTCAAATCCACGGAAAGGTAGGAGACCTCTGGATTTTTGGGGTCGATTAGTTCCAAAAAGGCTATCTGATGAAGTTGGAGCATCCTTTTCATATCCTCGGCTTCCGCTGGCTCCCTATAGTAAAAAACCCGGCGTCCTTTGTTGTGCGGATCCCTTTGGTAATTTAAAAAACGGAACATGGAATATGTGAAGAAAGGGAAATCTTCTTTCAAAGTTATGCAACTTTTGGTTCATTTTTTGACACTAAGAAAAATTGAATGAAATTTAGATTCTTCGGACTAATTTGGCTAATTGCCCTCTCATGGAATGGTAAATCAAGGGCCCAAAAGGTGGAACTTCTTAAAGAAGAAGCCTTGAGGGCCATAAAATACCTGAATCAATTACGACAAAATCCCGCAGATTTTTCGGACAGCTTAGGGGTAAACCTTAAAGATGCTTCCGCTGCAGTGGCTCTCTCAGTGGACCCTGTTTTGACCCAGGTGGCCGAGGAAAGGGCCATAGACATGGCCCGCCGCAATTATTTCAGCCATACCACCCCAGAAGGGAAAACAGTCAACTCCATCTTGTGCGCCAAAGGTTACCCCATTCCTAAAGATTTATGTCAATTCAAAACCATCAACAATTTTGAATCCATTTGCGCCGGCAGCAATAACGGTATTGAATGCATCAACTTTCTCGTAAAAGACGAAGGTCTGGACCCTCCAGGACACCGAATTCACTTGCTGGGGATGAATGAATTTTACAGGCAACATCGCAAAGTTGGTGCCGCTCTTGCCTTTTGCCCCAACAGCGATTATGAGTACTACTTTGTGATCATCACCGCTCCTTGAGGAAAATAAATTTCTTTATTAAAAACCGGAGCAATCCAATGTTGTTTTAACTTTGTAGCCCCAAGTTTTTTGAGAACATGCAAACCACTGTGATAAAACCCACCAGCACCAGGTATAAAGTAAAAGACATCAGCCTGGCTGAATGGGGTCGTAAAGAAATAAAACTGGCAGAAGCGGAGATGCCTGGTTTGATGGCCCTGCGGGCGGAATACGGGCCTCAAAAACCTCTGAAAGGAGCCCGCATTGCCGGCTGTCTGCATATGACCATTCAGACAGCAGTCCTGATTGAAACGTTAGTGGAATTGGGGGCAGAGGTTCAATGGTCCTCCTGCAACATATTTTCCACTCAAGATCATGCAGCGGCGGCCATTGCTGCAGCAGGCATCCCCGTATTTGCCTGGAAAGGCATGACGGAAGAAGAATACGAGTGGTGCATTGAACAGACGCTTTTCTTCGGTGAAGATAGAAAGCCACTCAATATGATTTTGGACGATGGTGGCGACCTGACTAATATGGTTTTGGACCGCTATCCCGAATTGGTACAATACATCCGCGGCATTTCAGAGGAGACCACCACGGGCGTAATGCGCCTGATGGAGCGAATGAAAAAAGGAACCCTGCCCGTTCCCGCAATAAACGTGAATGATAGTGTGACCAAAAGCAAATTTGATAATAAGTACGGTTGCCGTGAATCGTTGGTGGATGGTATTCGGCGCGCCACTGACCTCATGCTTGCTGGCAAAGTAGCCGTCGTCTGCGGTTATGGAGATGTGGGTAAGGGTTCGGCCGCTTCGCTGCGAGGAGCCGGCGTTCGCGTTATCGTCACAGAAATAGATCCTATCTGTGCCCTTCAGGCTGCTATGGAGGGATACGAGGTTAAAAAGCTCAGCTCTGTAGTGGATAAAGCTGATATCATCGTCACAGCCACAGGGAACTGCAAAGTAGTGCGGGCTGAGCACTTTCTGCGAATGAAGGATAAAGCCGTAGTCTGCAATATCGGCCACTTTGATAATGAAATTGACGTAGCCTGGTTAAATGCCCACTATGGGCACACCCGCGAGACCATTAAGCCCCTAGTAGATAAATATACAATTAACGGAAAAGATATCATCTTGTTGGCCGAAGGTCGCCTGGTAAATCTGGGTTGTGCGATGGGGCATCCCTCCTTTGTAATGTCCACTTCTTTCTGTAATCAGGTCCTGGCCCAAATTGAACTATGGACACGCGGTCACCTTTACGAAAACAAAGTGTACGTGCTGCCTAAGCATCTGGACGAAAAAGTAGCCCGTCTGCATTTAGATAAGTTAGGCGTGGAATTAGAAGAACTGAGCGATGAACAGGCCGCTTACATCGGTGTTCCTAAAGAAGGGCCGTACAAACCCGATACATACAGGTATTAAAAAGTTACTCAATCTTATTTATAAAGATTTTTAAAGGCTTTGAAACGAGCCTTTTACTTTAATCTACCCGACAAAGGGGTGGTTAGACATTTTGAGGGAAACCTCTAAGCGTAATAAAATTTTGACGCTGCATCAACCTCTTTGACCTATATTCACATAATGCCGTTTTGTGGGGCCCATGTAAATCTGGCGCGGGCGACCAATGGGTTCTTTATTTTCCACCATTTCCTTCCATTGAGCGATCCAGCCCGGAAGACGCCCTAAAGCAAACATCACTGTAAACATATCTACCGGTATTCCGATGGCTCTATAGATGATTCCTGAATAAAAATCTACATTGGGATAGAGCTTACGCTCAATGAAATAATCGTCCTTAAGGGCGGCTTCCTCCAAACGCTTGGCTATATCCAAAACTGGATCGTGGATACCCAGTTTATTGAGAACCTCATCACAGGCTTTTTTAATGATTTTAGCACGAGGGTCAAAGTTTTTATATACCCTATGACCAAAACCCATGAGCCTGAAGGGATCATTTTTGTCTTTGGCCTTATCAATAAACTTCTGAACGTTACCGCCGTCAGCATGGATCTGATCCAACATCTCAATTACCGCTTGATTAGCACCACCGTGCAGGGGGCCCCAAAGAGCAATGCAACCCGCAGCAATACTCCCATATAGGTTGGCCTGTGAACTGCCCACCAGCCGCACCGTACTCGTGCTACAATTTTGCTCATGGTCGGCATGAAGTATCAGCAGCTTATCCAAGGCGTTCACCACCACAGGGTCAGGCTCATAATCTTCCGTAGGCTTGGAAAACATCATGTGTAAGAAGTTTTCCACATAGCTGTACTTGTTTTTGGGATAATTGACGGGATGACCTATAGAATTACTGTAAGCCCATGCGGCAATAGTCGGAAACTTAGCCAGAATACGAGTAATCGTCAGATTTATTTTTTCCCAGGGCCGGTTGGGATTGAGCGATTCGGGATAAAAGGTGGAAAGCGAGCAAGTAATGGAGGCCACTACGCCCATTGGATGGGCATACGTGGGATAAGCCTGATAAAAACGCTTCATGTCTTCATGAATGAGCGTATGGCGGCGAATGTTGTTGTCAAATTCCTCCAACTTGGCCCGCGTTGGGAGTTCACCATAAATAAGGAGATAAGCCACCTCTAAAAATGTACTTCGCTCGGCCAACTCTTCAATAGGATATCCGCGATAGCGAAGCACCCCATTCTCGCCGTCCAGATAGGTTATTTTGCTTACGGTGGCGCCGGTATTCTTATAGCCGGAATCCAAGGTGATATACCCTGTGGTATCACGCAGGCGTGTGATGTCAATAGCTTTTTCGTTCTCTGTGCCTACAACGATGGGGAGTTCGTAAGTTTTTCCTTCAAGTATTAATTGGGCTTTCTCACTCATGATTCTCCACTTTAACTAGATTTGATTTTTAGTTCCGGGCAAAAGTAATTGTCAAGATAATGTTGTGAAACCACAGAGAAAACAAATTTGTTCTAAAATTTCCAAATTTTTTTCTGAAGCCTTAGTCCATCCGGTAAGAGAATATTAATAAGGTACAGACCTTGAGAGAGAGGAAGGAGTTGGCTAAAAAAATGGCCCCTCAGGGAGGTAGAGTAAACCACCTTACCTAAGGGACATATAATTTCCAAAAGGCCTCCGACGTGAGCCGAAGAAATTTGAACAGTGAGCGTCTCACCTTGCCAGAAAGCCTGAATAGTCTGAGAAGTAAAAGGTATGGGCTCGCTCCATGTACACTCTTCAAACATACCAGGAGTTGTGAACAAGGTTCCCTGGGAGACATACCACCAAAACCATTGTCCTCCTGCTCCGCTATCCCAGGTTTTGACATTAAAGTAATTACTTCCGTTGGGCTTGCCCACCACCCGGTAAACTATTAAAGCTTTTCCGCCGTGATACCAATGAAGAGGCTGAGCACTCAGACAAGTCTCAGGGAGCGAAAGAGGTTGGTCACAATAACTCTGCACAAAGTAGGCGTAATCGGGAGCAGGCGGATAATAGCCAAATACGCGTGCCAAGCCGCTGCTGTCAATACACACAGCCGTGCCTTCATTGCAGGCAATGCCTCGGCTATTAAGTCCATAATCCTTTTCCATCCGCGCCATAAACGCCACCAGACGACCTTGGCGATCCCGCTCATCAAAGTGGGTATCGCATACTGTGGAGGAAAGCCAAGGATGATTCACAAAATCGGCATTTCCTAACATATTCATGTTGGCGTGGTAGGGATTAGACAGAGCTTCGGAAGAGATAATTCCGAGGTTAAAAGGTACATAGTACACCTGCCCCAAAATCATCATGCCAGCAGAAGTGCCTCCTACTGTAATCTTTTTATTTTGTATCAGATAGCGCAATGTGTCTTCTACCGGTGTATCATGCCAGAGCTGGTAGTAATCATATTGATCTCCGCCCGCGATGAACACTACTTCCGCTTCGGCCAATCGGCGTAAAGGATAGGGATGGTAGGAGGCAGAGGGATGCTGAAAAACGATGGTTTCAACCGAATGTACGGGAACACCCAAGGACATAAAATAAGAATTGTATCCAGCCCCTCCTGAAGCCCGTATCACCACCACATCGCCCGAATCGGCCCTTTGCAACATCCATTTCATGGCCTGGTCATTATCATCACCGCCTCCGGCTAGCACCAGGCCCGGTAGTGGATTGGTGACAACATCGCCGGTATCCCCCTGGATATAGCTTACAAAAGGCTGGGCATTCAATCCATTGAAAAGGACAAAAACGAAAAACAGCGTCTCGGAAACTAGGGCTTTCACGCTTAGGAATCGTTGAAAGGATTTAAAACAAAGGAACAAAATTCTTTATTCAGGAGTCGGGAAAAAACTAGGACATTGTGTTTGATAATCTGGAGTTTGTCTATAATTAATCAAAGGAGCTTGGAGAGGTGAATACCCAAGGTTTGCAACTAAAAAAAGAGAGGCCTACTCTAACATAATGCACTCTTAAACCGTTTATTAAAATACGAGGACGCATAAATGGGAGGAGGGATGCGCTTTAAAGGGGCAGTAGTAATGGCACTGGTGTGGGTAGCTTTTGAACTGAGGGCTCAGCCAGTGGCAGGATTTTCGGTATCGCAACAGGCTATTTGTCAGGGCCAGTGCGTTACATTCACCAATCAGAGCCTAGGGCCTATCATTTCATGGGAATGGGAATTTCCGGGAGGGGTTCCCTCCCTTTTCATCGGTCCTAATCCTCCTCAGATTTGTTATCCCAATCCCGGCATCTATGATGTAGTGTTGCGCGTGAGTGATGGCCTCACCATGGACTCGCTGCGCTTGAGCCATTACATCACTGTGGCCCAGATGCCCGTCCTTTCTTTTCAGACGATGGATGTGTCCTGCCCCGGCTTAAACAATGGCATGGTGGCAGCCACCCTGAGCGGCGGTACTGGAAATTACACGTACCAGTGGTCGCCCGGTGGAGCTACGGGGCCAATTTTAGACAGCCTACCCCCTGGCACTTACACGGTGACTGCTTCAGATATTATCCCGGTCACCCACACATTGGATCTTTTTCTTGAGGATTTCTCCGACGCCACCGACTGGACGCTGGATGTGCCCACAGGCTACAATGCTTCAGAATCGAATTTCTGGATGATATCAGATGCCGAAGGGGGTCAAGTACCGCCCGCTTGCGGAGTGGCCTTTAATGGAAATCCAACTTTACATGTGACATCTTTAATCAACCCTGCCGGAGGTGCCGCTTACAATGCCGGCGGGCTGTGTCCCGCTGTCATGTGTGTGACCACCAACCTGCGGGCTGAATCCCCGGTGTTTTCTACCGCCGGCTACAACAATGTATTCATTTCGTTTGCTTATATCATGAATGGTCAGCAAGGCAGCGATTATGCCGAGCTCCAGTTCCATGACGGTGTTTCTTGGCAACCCGCACCGATTCCTATTCCAGTGACTAGCCTCTGCCCTTCCGGGCAGGGATTATGGGGAATGTACATCGCCCCTCTCCCACCGAACTGTCAGAACAATCCCACCGTGCGCATCGGTTTTAATTGGCGCAACAATGACGACGGTATAGGTACGGACCCATCCTTTGCAGTGGACAACATTCGGGTGTACAACCTCAGCACTTCTTTGGCTCAATGTACCGTTACGGACTCTGTAATCATCCATCAGCTTCCTGGGCCTCAGCTTAGCTTTACCGTGAGCCATCCCGGATGCAGTGCGCCGGACAATGGCAGTATCACTGTGAACGTGCAAAACAACCAGGGAGGCCTTAGCTACCAATGGGGACCCGTGAGCGGCAATGGACCTACATTGAACAATTTAGCCGCTGGCACCTATTATGTAACCGTCTATGATACCATATCGGGCGGAGTGAGCAGTGGAGGTGTGACGGTATGGTCAGATGATTTTGACGGCTCGCTCCAGTGGACCTTGAATGTGCCTTTCGGACCTAATGATCCCGATGCCAACTATTGGATTGTGTCCGACGCAGAAGGTGGAGTTTCACCCGGTAATTGCGCTGAAGCATTTAATGGAGATGCCACACTGCACATCACAAGCACCCTCACCAATGGTGGAGCCGTCTATAATGCAGGGGGCTTGTGTCCCTTGCTGATGTGCGTCACCACGCACACCCGAGCCGAGTCCGTACCCATCAGTACAGTCGGATTCAGTGACCTCACCCTGCAGTTTGACTTCATCGCTTACGGTCAGTCCCAGATGGACGAAGCGGCGGTGTGGTATAACGATGGCACAGGGTGGTACATGCTTTCACCCTTACAGAGTAATGTATGTGCTGCGGGCCAGGGGCTTTGGACCCAGGCTACCTTCTCGCTTCCGCCTTCTTGCGAAAACATCCCCAACCTGCAAATTGGCTTCTCTTGGCGCAACAACGATGATGGACTGGGGGCCGATCCCTCAGTAGCTATCGACGACGTATTTATCCTCGCAGGGGCTACATCCCAGGTGACAGGAGGCTGGGTGTGCCAGGTGAGCGATACTGTTACTTTGGTTCCGCTTCCGCTACTTGATGCCGAAATTCAACAAATCACCCCTCTTGGTTGCGGAGATCCGGCTAATCTGGTGGCCGATATTCAAGGAACAGGTGGACCCTTCACTATCTCCTGGAACACGACTCCCCCCCAAAGCACTGATACGATCCAGGTCTGGCAGCCAGGACAGTATATACTCACGGTAAGCGATACCAATAACTGCACTGTCCACGATACCCTACAGGTGCTGCCCGGAGATGGAGTGATACAAATTCAGGCCATAGTGAGCGATGCCAACTGTCAAGGGCAAAATGGAGCCATTGATATCACCGTAACGGGAGGCAATGGATTTTATTCCTACCAATGGAGTAACGGAGCTACCACTGAAGACCTTTCAGGGGTTCCCGCAGGGACTTACTCTCTCACAGTGAGTGCGGGCAGCTGTTCGCAGGATACCTCTTTTACCATCCTCTCCAGTTCCGGTTTTTCCATTATTCCTACCTTAATTAATCCGAGATGCT
>JANWWQ010000032.1 GCA_025055635.1 Flavobacteriales bacterium | reverse complement strand
CACTTCCGTGGTGCTTTACAGAGGCATGGAGCTGAGAAGATACCAATACTTCACGGCCACCGATTGGCCAGGGGGTTTATACATGTCGCCCACGATGGCAGGAAGCCGGCCAGGTGGGTTGATAGCTGCATGCTGGGCGGCTTTACTTTCGCATGGGCAGGAAGGCTACCGAGAGGCTGCCCGTCGCATCTGGCACACCACTCAACAAATCGCAGAGGCTGTAAGATCCATGGATGATTTAAGACTGATAGGAGACTCAGTGTGTATCATCACGTTTGGTTCGCGTCGTCCTGAATTGGATATATATCGTGTGATGGACGCTATGGCCCGTCGCGGGTGGAGTCTCAATGGACTGCATCGTCCTCCCTGTTTGCACCTCACAGTTACACTACGCCACACTTTGCCTGGCGTGGCCGAAACTTTCATCCTGCATCTACGGGAATCCGTGGAGGAGGTGAAAAAAAGCCCGGCTGGGGCTGACGGGATGGCTCCCGTATACGGATTGGCTGCATCTCTCCCCTTCCGTGGAATGGTAGATGATATTCTGCGTGGATATCTTGATGTGACTTACAAAGTGTGATGGCCGAGCATCTCACCCGATGAGCCCAAAGGCTTGGAATAGGTTTTTAATAAGCCCTGTGGGAACAGCCGGACAGAAAGGACAAGATTAAAACTATATAGAAGGATAGGCTGGTTTTTTTACCAAATTCAAAATAGTAGAAGTTCATGAATGTAAAGGGGTGACTTCAGACCCAGAGAAAAGGGAAAACATTGTGAATAAAATTTAAGTTAAGCCCCAAATGATGATTCCAAAACCTCAACTTTTATGGGAGTAACTCAGAGGGGTGGACATTCCCCCGGCCAACAACGCCTAAAGGTTTCATCAACAAATGGTCAACAAATTATAACTTCCGTGGCCCGCACATGTTACCGATGGAATTTTGTAAAAATTTTTTACCTAAAAAACCTTTATTCCTGATTTTGATTTAATTTATGAGAAGGATTACTACTTATGGAAGGAGGGGGAAACTTTTAATTCTTTAGACCCTGGAGTGTAGATATAAAAACCTTCTCCACTTTTGACGCCAAGCTTCCCGGCCGTAACCATATTCACCAGTAGCGGACACGGTGCGTACTTGGGGTTGCCAAACCCTTCATGGAGCACGCGAAGGATGGCCAGGCACACGTCCAGGCCGATGAAATCAGCCAATTGAAGGGGTCCCATGGGATGGGCCATTCCCAGCTTCATCACCGTGTCGATCTCTTCTACGCCAGCCGTACCCTCCCAGAGGGTGATGATGGCCTCGTTTATCATGGGCATGAGGATTTTGTTAGCTACGAAGCCCGGCATGTCACGCACTTCCACGGGAGTCTTGCCTAAGGAGCGGGCAGTTTCCATGATAAAACGGCAGGTGTCATCGGAAGTGGAATACCCACGAATCACTTCTACCAGTTTCATCACAGGTACAGGATTCATAAAATGCATACCTATGACCTTGTCCGGTCGTTTCGTAGCCGCCGCAATTTGGGTAATAGATATAGAAGAGGTATTAGTGGCCAGAATGCAAGAGGGTTTGCAAAGAGAATCCAAAGAGCGGAAAATCTCGGTCTTTAGGACGGTGTTCTCCGTGGCGGCTTCCACTACAAGCGCGCACGGCTCCAATAAGTGTTCTTTGTATTCAGTGGAAGTCTGAATCCTTTGCAGGACCAGGGGAATTTCCTCTGCCGGAAGCACTCCTTTGTCGGCCTGGCGTTGGAGGTTTTTTTCAATCGTTGCCAGGGCCATGTTAAGTCGTTCCTGTGCCACATCAATTAACAGCACTTGGTGACCAAACTGAGCGAATACATGGGCAATGCCGTTGCCCATCGTCCCAGCACCAATCACTGCAACGTTCATGAAATCCTCTCTTTGCCTGCAAATGTAAGCCTCCGTGTTCTTTATGTGCTTTTTTCAAATGTTCCTAAAGGAAGGGGGATAACAATTTTTCAAGAGCATTCCATGTTAACCGAGGCGCTGATTTTTAAGTCGGAGGGCTTGGGTGTAGCGTTCACGTACACCAAGGGCGGTGATGCGAGCGATATGATAGCCCGCCAAACCATCCAGAAACCCCTTCCATAAAATAAAATGGCGTATAAAAGTGAAAGGAGGCTTCAGCCAGCGACCCAGGTGCAGAACCCAAGGGGATTTTTGGCTCAGACCGATGGCTTGAAGACGGGCATAATGCAGCGTTTTTTCCAAATGGCTGGCCTTGGATGTGTAGGAGTAATGGAGCAGGTGTCCCGGGAGATTGGTGATTGGAATGTGAGGGGGAAGCAGGAGTTTTTCATGTACGGGATCGTCCGACCATTGAGTGCCGGCAGAGGGGAAAAGGCGCACCTTATAGTCGGGGTACCACCCGCTATGGCGTACGGGACGGCCACACCAGATGGGCAACCGACAGAAACGATAAGCACCTCGGAGACCTTCCTGCTTAGCCTGGTGAAGGGCCCTCAAAAGGGTGGCGTCAGGTAGCTCATCGGCGTCCAAAGAAAGAATATAAGGCTGGGTGGCCAGGCTGTTGGCAAAATTTTTCTGAGGCCCGTAGCCTCGCCAAGGTTCGCGTACAAATCGGGCTCCCGCCGATCGGGCGATAGCCTCTGTCCGGTCGGTGCTGCCGCTGTCCACTATAATAATTTCTTCACATAGAGGGCCAATGGCCTCTAAGATAGAGGCCAAGTACTTCTCGGCCTGGTATGTGATCAGCACCCCGCTGATCCCCGGCTTGCCTCTATCGGTTGTGGAATAAGGCTCGCTTTCCATAACCCTCGGATTTACAAAGCTACTACCTGTCGGAATGCCGGCGAGGACTGATAGAGACTGTAAGGCTCTCGGCCAACCGTCGATGAGGACCGTCCTGTAGGCGGGGAAGTACGGGATGGCCCTTCGGGAAAGTGTGCTTGATTAAAGGGATGATCTCCATTTCTTCCACTTCCAGCGTATAGACTCCAAACTCTTCGCGCACCACGCCTACCAAATGATAAAGGCCACGGCCCCGGAATGGATGACGCCTATAAACTTGCGAAAAGTGTACGCTGTCAAAGGTGAGACCCTCTTGGTCCACCCACGTGCCAAAACCCATGGGTTCGCCACGTACGGTGGTCGTGTCTTTAGTGCATACCAGCCATCCCGTCATGCATATTCGCCGATGGGCGCAAGTCGGCATCTCCTCTGCAGTAATGCAACGCGGACACCGCTGCGCTGCGAAGCGGAAGGGATTGCAAAGAGGGAAGCCCAAAAGCTCCCATTGGTCCCACAGTAATTCCTCTTCGTCCTCACTTAGATCGGGGAGATAAAGAGCCGGCGTTTCTTGGACGGAGAAGGGCAGGACAGTCGGAGTGTTACGTCGGCGCGCGGCGGCCAATGCATTTTCCCAAAGAAGGCGAGGACGGGAGCTGGAGAAGGAACGGAAAGCCCCCGCGCGGATGAGGAGCTCCGTCTGTTCTGCGGTGCAGCCCGTGCGTTGCAGAAAGTCGTCCAGCGATTGGAAGGGACCCCTTCGCTGACGGGCCTGTTCAATGCGGGTAGCGGTTTCTGCTTCCAAGCCCTTAATGTGGATAAAGCCCAGCACGATAGTACGGGGCGGGTGAAGTGTACTGAGCCAGGCGCCGCGCTGCACATCAGGCGCTTCTACCTCGGCGCCCAGGCGCCGCGCCTCCAGCAGATAGTACCACGTGTCGTAAAAGCCGCCGAAGTTATTCAGGACGGCCAGGATGAAAGGGATGGGGTGGTAAGCCTTGAGCGCCAGGCTTTGATAGCTTTCCACGGCAAAGGAGGCAGAATGGGCCTTGGAGAATGAATACCCAGAAAAACTTTCAATTTGGCGCCACACTTCCGCAATATCAGCAGGAGCATGCCCCCTTTTCTGGGCACCTTCAAAGAAGGCGCGGCGCACACGTTCAAACTCTGCGCGGGAGCGGAACTTACCACTCATTCCGCGGCGCAGAATATCGGCTTCCGCCAATCCGAGGCCGGCAAACCCATGTGCCACGCGCAAAACATCTTCCTGGTATACCATGATGCCATAGGTTTCAGGCATCATGTCCTGAAGTACAGGGTGCGAGGGTAAATGGGGCGGCAACCCCAGGTGGCGGCGGATATACTCCTGCATCATGCCGCTACGAGCTACACCAGGCCGTATGATGCTACTAGCTGCCACCAGTGTGGAATAGTCGCGGCAGCGTAGCTTGCGTAGTAGCTGGCGCATGGCCGGTGATTCAATGTAGAAGCATCCAACCGTGTCGCCTCGGGCCAGCATATCATTGAGCGTTGGATCCTGCATGAGTGTGTCCATTCGACGGAAATCAGGGAGCTGGCCGCCATGAGTGGTGATGAGAGTAATGGCCTCACGGATATGACCCAGGCCACGCTGACTGAGAATGTCATACTTGTATAGACCCAAATCTTCAGCGGTGTACATATCAAACTGCGTGGTATGAAAACCTTTGGGCGGCATTTGCAGGGCGCCGTATTCGTACAGAGGCCGTTCCGATATCACGATTCCGCCGGCATGTATGCTCAGGTGGTGCGGCATTTCCTGAAGACGCTCGGCCAGTGCCACGATTTCCCTTTCTACATTGTCCATGTTCTCATCCTGGAGGGAAAACTGCCGCTCGCTTAGCCGTTCAATGTCGGCAGCGGGCAGACCAAAGGCCCGACCCAGTTCACGCAGGCTTTGGCGAAGCTGATAAGTGGAGTAAGTGGCCAGCAGGGCCGTGTGCTCAGGGCCGTACCGCTTATATATATAATCAATCACAGCATCCCGTTCCTTCCAGGAAAAGTCCAGGTCAAAGTCGGGTGGACTGGATCGGTGAGGGTTAATGAAGCGCTCAAAGAAAAGGTTGAGAGCCAGCGGCTCAGTATCGGTAATACCCAGACAGTAGGCCGCAATGCTATTGCCCCCACTCCCGCGTCCTACGTGGCGGAAACCCCGGTGCTTGGCATAGTTTACGATATCCCAGTTAATCAAAAAGTATGTGCAGAAGCCCATCTGCTGAATAATATGCAGCTCTTTCTCCAGGCGTTCGGTGGCCTCGCGGTGCTGCGATCCGTACCGTTCAGCCAGCCCTTCATAACACAGCTTGCGCAGGAGCTCAAAATCTGCCTGTGGACAGCCCGTGAAGCTGCAACGGTTCTTGGAAACTCCCGGTTGGGGATCGGTGTGGCACGTCATAGCTAGCTTCTCAGTGTTGCTGAGCAGCGTGGGGAATCGGGCGTAACGCTGTACTAAGTGCTCCACAGGGACAAAGTGGTGGTGCGGACAGGCGCAGGCCGCCATCGGCAAGCATCCCCGCAGTGTGTTGAGGTGGATGGCCCGTAGGGCCTGATGCACGCGCCACTCGCCCGCCTCCGCAAAACTGACCGTATGCCAGGCCACACAGCGCTCTTGGATGGCCGTGGGAGAGGCCGCCAGACGCGCTGTGTCTTCGGGAGGGATTCCCCACCACTCCTCAGGACGGAGCTTTTGAAAGGAGGGTCGGTGAGTAGCTCGCCACGGGTAAATCACCCACACATCTTCCATTTCCGGGGCGCGTAAAGGCAGTGGCTTACCGTCTCTGAGATGGTCTGTTAACAGGTGGCACAAACTCGCCCAGCCCCGGTTGCTACGGGCTAATCCTATGTAGAGCAGGGTATCTCCTTGTCGGAAGTCAATCCCGCTCACTGGGTGTAAACAGGCCTGTCGGGCTGCTTCATGAAAAGTCAGCCACGCGGAGGTATTGTTAATATCAGTGAGGGCAAGCCACCGAGCGCCGTGGATGGCGGCCAGTTCCACCAGCTTTTCAGGGGACAGTGTACCCCAACCAAAGCTGAAGTGACTGTGGCAATGGAGGAACATGACAAAAAAATCGTCGCAATGCGCGACATAATTTATATCATATTCCGTCTAAGCCCTAATGTAGCCCCACGCTCTTCAAAAAGTTCTCTGTGGACGGAAAATCAACCTGAAAGAAAGGAGGATCACCGCCGATTTACGGGATCGGCGTAATTTCATGATCTTCGGCTCGCAGGGGAATAAAAACGCGCAAAGCAGGATGGCGCGATAGCGCACCTGGATTAAAGCCCGGCATCCCTTCGGGAATCTCCACTTTCAGGCTGTCAAAGTAGCGTTTCCATACGGGAAGGAAGGTCTGTGAACCGGGTGCCCGAAAAGTCATAGGCGCCGGTTCAAACACGGCGCGACCGGCCGCCTCGTTGTAGGCATAGGCTACGAGCTCGCTACAATACCATGCGTCATTGTTAGGAAGGAAAACATCATCATATGGCTTTCCAAGTTCCCGCAGACCTATCTGGGCAGCTTTTTCCCGCAGTTCATGGGATAATCCGTCAAAACGCCCAGCTAGAATATTCTCCACGCGATCAGTATCCCCGCTCCGGGCAAAAAACCTCCGGAGAGGCGTTAATTGCACTTTTTCCCCAATGGCTTCCAGTACATAGATTGAATCTCCCCGTTCCACAACCAAGCCACAGTGGGAAAAATCCCGCCCCCCGGTACCCCAGGTGACAGTTTCAATGGCATCGCAAAGCGGGCCGCAATTCAAATCCTGAAATAAAATATCCCCTGAGCGGAGGGTAAATTCATCTTCCTGCTGCGATAGGCAACTGACCAGTATCAAACCCATCATTAGGACTTGAGCAAAGAGGAAATACTTCACGTGCCAAGGAAATTTTCCAGTTTTTTAAATGCTTTGGAGGCCAAGTAGCCCTCAAGGCAAATATGGCACAAAGTGCGGGCAATCGGATAACGCTCCTGATGGAGCCAGTCTTTCCAGGCTTTCAAGACGAAATACCCCTCGGGTACCATATGTAAGTCTGTGAGGGCCTCGTCAGCGGAGTATCCCCGGGCCATCAAAAAGCCGAAGCGCCTATTCCGGCTGTGGGGACTGTAACAGGTGACAAGCAAATCACCGATAAACCCTCCTTGAAGAGAAAGGTCGGGTTCCGGCAAAAGGCCTCTGTCCATTGCCATGTTGCGGATCTCTCGGAAGGCCGCAGATACCAGGATGGCCATGAAATTATCTCCGTATCCTAGACCCGTGGCCATTCCCACGGCAATAGCCATAATGTTTTTCATTATCCCAAAAAATTCCAGCGCTTCTGCATAAGGCGTTAATGTGGCTGAGAGATATTCTGTGGAAAATAAGGGTAAGCAGCTTTTACCCACACCTTCATCAGTACTTCCTAGCGTAAGGTAACTGCGGCTTTCTTGCATTACCTCTTCTGAGTGGCAGGGCCCACCCAGAAACAAATAATGCCTAGCATGAATTTTCTCTCTCAGCCACTGAAGGGTGGTCACACCCGCCTCCGGAACAATCCCTTTGGAAGCTGAGATCACGATAGGAGCGCTTAGACCGTGAAGAGTTTTCTCGCGATACCATACGGAACTATAGGCCGATGGAATGGCATGGATGATAAGGTCAACCGTTGGCAGAACGGAGGTCACATCATATAAATCCACCATGTCAAGTGGGACGTGAAATCCTTTCCCGTAATCCCTGTTTCGGCCTTTTTGGCGAATGTGCTCGGCAGTATCGGGTTTTCGCACATACCAATGTATCCGGCTAGTATGTAATGAGTCCTGCATAATTTTTACCAACGCCGTCGCCCAAGATCCGCTTCCCAGCAATATTACTGAGGGGCCTTGCGTGCGGGGCTCCATGAGTTTTTTAAGCTACAAATGAAATCGTCAGCCGCAAACGCTCAAAATTTAAGAGGAAATAAAGATTTCTTAAATGCCACTTTGAAAATTATTTAACGTTTTATTTTAATTTAGAACATGGTTGATATCGGTGTTCTTTCCTATGGTGTTGGAAATGTGCAGTCTATCCTGCATATGTTAGATGCCTTGCGTGTACCTTCCATTCGCGTGGAAAAACCGGAACAAGTAGCCCAGTGCCGGCGTTTGATTTTGCCGGGTGTAGGAGCTTTTGATGAAGGCATGCAAAAACTAAGGGCTGGAGGATGGGAAGACATCCTGAAATTGGCGGTTTTAGAGGAAGGTAAGCCCTTGTTGGGTCTTTGCTTAGGCATGCAAATGCTGCTAGAAAATAGTGAGGAAGGCACACAAAGCGGGTTGGGGTTCATTCGGGGACGCGTAAAGGCTCTAAAGGGCCGGGCACCCCAAGGCCTGCCTTTACCCCATATGGGTTGGAATTACGTATTTAAAGAAAAAGAAAGTCCCCTCATAGCGAATTTGGACGAAAATGCCCGTTTTTACTTCGCTCACAGTTTTTACGCAGAACCAGAAGAATCTGTGACTATTCTCAGTGTGGAATATGGTTTTCGTTTTACCTGTGGTGTGCAGAAGGACTGCATCTTTGGAGTTCAATTTCATCCGGAACGTTCCCATCGCTTCGGGATGCATCTTTTAAAAAATTTTTCCGTTCTCTAATGGCTTTGCAAAGGCTAATCCCGATATTACTTATTGAAAATGGTCGCTTAGTCAAAACGGTCCGCTTTCGTAGGCCTTCATATGTGGGAGATCCGCTGAACACACTCCGCATATTTAACCGTTTGGAGGTCGATGAAATCTGCTTCGTGGATATTGGTGCAGCCCGTAGGCGTTATCCCCCCCCTCTTTCATTGATCCGGGAATTGTCGGCTCAGGCCTTCATGCCTATCAGCTATGGAGGTGGAATCGCCAGCTTGGATGTTGCTCAAACGATCGTAGAATATGGAGTTGAAAAACTCATTGTAGGTACAAATGCATTTGATTCCCCTACATTCGTTGAAAGGTTGGCCGGAAAGATCGGATCCCAGTCCGTGGTCTGTGCCATGGACGTCAAACGGAATTTATGGGGACGATGGACTGTTTACGTCCAGGGAGCGCAGCGCCAGACCAGGCTGGAAGTTCGGGATGCTATCCGGTGGGTTCAATCGGCCGGTGCCGGAGAAATCATTCTGACCGACATCCAGCGTGAAGGTACATGGTTAGGCTTAAATCGCGATCTTTTGGAATATGTGCTTCCTGTTGTAACGGTACCCTTGGTGCTCCATGGAGGGGCGCATAGTGGCGCTGATGTGGAGGCTATCTTGGCTTACCCTGGAGTATCGGGCGTGGCTATCGGCAGCCTGGCCGTCTATCAGAAAAAAGGGGGGGGCGTGCTCATCGGCTACCCCACCGTGCAACGAACCATGGTCACTTTTGCAAACCCAAGGCCTTAAGGGCAGACACATTCCGGGCCTCCCCAAAGCCTTCAATAATAGAGTAAGGGGCCCGCTCTTTTTCAAGTAAGTTTTGATATAACCGGAACAGCCTCTCCCTGTCATGGGGTGATTCCCTATAGGGATCAGGTTCCCAGGGCAAATCAGGTTTGAGAAGTAAATAAAAATCGGCTTTACAAAGGTCATACAACTGTTGCAGGAAACTTGGAAATTTTTTGTACTTCTCTTCGCCCCAGATACGGACCACGTGATGATCTGTATCTAAAATCAGAAGCCCTGATAAATTGGTAACTGCCCAAATTTGGCGAAGCATTTGGCCTCTGGCCATCTGGTAGTAATCCGAAAGACTGTACGGCAGCCTAGTTTTACTGAGATACTCTCTGGCAAACTCTGGTATGAAATGCCCCCCAAGCCTATTGGCAAGAAATTTTGCTAAAGTGGTTTTACCCGTACATTCAGGACCCGTTATGGCTATTGTTTTGAAATTACTCCACATGGGAATAATACAGTTTTCGCCACTGGAGATATCCCCATATTGCCAGCATGGTAAAAGCTACATACAAAAAAGCTGTGGCTAAATTCCCACTAATGAGGAACAAGAATACATACACTCCGTTTGAAAAAATCCAGAAAAACCAGTTTTCAAGATATTTCTTTACTGTAGCCCACAAAGCCGCTATGGCTGCGCCGCCTGCCACCGATTCAAAAGCCGTCTGCTGCCCAGGTACTGGCAAAACGTGAAGGGCGGCATACAATAATCCGGAAGCCACTATAGCTATTGAGATATATGAGGCCAACTGAGCCAGTTCCATCCTCCGTACCGCTGTTTGCTGGATTTTCCTTTCGCCTGCACTCCAGCGTATAAAACCCCAAATGGCCAGCCCCACATAGAAGGCGTTCAGAGCGGCAAATACGAAGTAGCGCTTAGGGAGGTACAAGAAAACATACAATGCCGAACTTAATCCTCCGAAAATCCAACCATAGCGGGATTGCTTCACTACTAGCAGTACGTATAAAAGTCCTGCCACAACAGCTACCATTTCCAAGATCTTTAACATAGGAATAGAGAATCCAGTCTGGCAGGTATTATCACACAAATTTTTCTCCTTTTTGCACCAGGATTTCGTTTACGAAATGTCGTATGCGCTGTTCCTCGTCAAGGCGACAAATAAGCAACATGTCGTCATATTCAGCCACTATGAGGTCTTCCACAGCTCCGAGTACAACCAGCTTTTCATGAGGTGCAGTGATAAGGCAACGTCTGGCCCCAAAATCCATGATATTGCGGCCCACATAGGCCATTTCTTGATTTTTTTTAGGAATTACATCATATAGCGATGACCAGGTGCCCAAGTCACTCCAGCCACAGTCTATAGGCAATACGTACACATCTGAGGCTTTTTCCATTATTGCATAATCAATGGAGATGGATTTAGATTCTTGATAGGCCTTGTTAATATATTCCTGCTCCTGAGGCGAGTTGTAGGGAATATCGTCTTGGTAGAAAAGCCGGAAGAGATCAGGTTGTTTTTCGCGAAAAGCCTCCCGTATGGAAGAAGCCCTCCAGACAAACATTCCAGAATTCCATAAAAAATCTCCACTCTGGAGGAAGGCTTCGGCCAGCTCTTTGTTAGGTTTTTCCGTGAAGGTTTTCACTTTCCTGAAACCTTGGGACGTAGGTGGAATGGATTGATCATATTGGATGTAACCGTAGCCCGTATCGGGACGGGAAGGTTGGATTCCCAATGTGAGGAGCGCTGGATTTTCGGAGGCTTCTCGGAAAGCATTCTCCATAACGGAAGCAAATACCTCAGGCTGCTGTATGAGATGGTCCGAGGGGAGCACGGCCACCAAGGCATCGGGATCTGCATGGCTGATGCGAGCGCAAGCATAGGCTATACAGGGTGCGGTATCGCGCCGCAGGGGTTCAAGGAGTATGTTATTTATTGGTAATTCGGGAAGTTGTTCATGGACGATGGTTTGAAATTGTTCGCCGGTAACCACAAGCACATGTTCGGGATAGCAAAATCGGACCACGCGCTGCCAGGTGCTTTGCAATAATGTTTCTCCTGTCCCGAGGATGTCCATGAATTGTTTGGGTCGCTCCCGCCGACTCATGGGCCAAAAACGTGTACCTGCACCACCGGCCATAATTACACAGTAACGATTGCGGCTCATAGGAGGTGCAAAGATGCTGAATCATGAAAAATCCATTTCTATGTTTTGAACAGATTAAAAATAAAAAATTAAGATATTGAACTAAGGAGAATTTGATCAAAATAAAAAATTGATATTCTAAAAGAATTTTATTCTTTAATGCCCAAAGATCGGAATTAGCGTTAAAGACTTATATTTCAATTAAATGATATGATAACTAAATGCTAAGTTTTAATTTATTTATGATTAGATGGCAAGATAAATCAATTTTAATAAAAAATAAAGATGTGACACTATATCTTTGAACCTTTCTAAAAACTTAAATGGATTATATAAAAAGTCAATTTTCAGAAACGAATTTTTTGTCTAATTGCTTTAAATTTTCACTTAATGTTATTTCCTTGTTGTCTCAAAATAATTGCTTTTAATTATAGTATTAACATGGAGTACTTTTTTGCACTAAGCCAAAATAAAAAAACCCGCTCCCATGAGCGGGTTTCTGAACCTTTTCCGCGCCGTAATTACTTAGCGTTAGCGGCAGTTGTTGTGCTCTTCGTTTTGGCGAGCTTAGCCTCCAGCTCTGCAACTTTTTTTCGCAGAGCTTCCAGCTCTTCTTCGTCGCTTTTGCGCTTACGCAAGCCCAGCTTTTCAATAAATTCTTTATACTTGCGCTCCAGTTCGTCTTTGCGCTCTTCGCTCTTCTCAAAAAATTCATCAATCATCTTCTTGCCTTCTTCGGCAGAAATTTTCCCTTTAGCTACCAGCTCCTGCACGGATTGCTGGAACTTCTCGTAAGCTGCGGCGGCTAAATCCACGCCAGCATACAGGAATTTTTTTAGTTCTTTTTCCATAATTGTTTTTTTTGCAAGGCAAAGTTAAATAGAATTTTCTTCTATTTGTTATGCATGCATAACAGTTTCCAGGCTTATTAATATAAAATATTAAAAATGAAATATTTACATTATACAATTAAAAGCGAAATAAAGATCAGTATCCATACACCGTCTGTGTAATGACAAAACCATTCCGTATTCTGAAACCGACGCACCAAAGTGGGATCTGTAAAGAGAATGAGTTCGGCTACTGGATCGCGTCTTCTTTTAAAAAAGTTAAGCCAGAAACTGGCCACCATACCTAGTGCCACCAGCACATGCACCATGTGCATACCGGTCACGAAGTACACATAGTGCACCAACGTTCGGGGTGTGGTTTCCAAGTCTAATTGCTTCAGGAGGGTAAACCAGGCGACCATCTGAAGCCCTATGAAGGAAAGCAGGGAAGCCAGTGCGGCATTGAGGTGGTAGAGGGCAGGCTTGAGGGCTTCAGACTGCAGGTGGTCGCGCGTGCGACGCAGGATGAACGAGGTAATCAGTAGTACCCATGTACTGACTACAAAGGTCTCCGGTAGCTGAAGCCGAGAAGATCCCTGCCTTAGTGAATAAACAACCATGTTAACCAGTAGAAACAAAAACATCATGAAGCTACCTCCCATCAGCAGGAGCAGCATCGTGCGACCTGGAGTGAGCCGGTAAGGTGCTTCCTCCCGCTGGGATCTGGAGTAGGAAGTGCTGAGTCGAGGCTTCATGAAATTTTATTTTTAAAACATCTGAATTTTCAACAAAATTATTGTGGCCTTGTTTTTTGATAGCAATTAAACCCTCTAAACAAAAAGCTGAATATTGTTAGATGTTTTTAATTGCTTAATTAATGTTATTTTCTTCATTATTAAGACATAGAGAATTTCAAAGTTTTATAAAGGGAACCGGAAGAAAACCCTCTACCTGGAGGAAATATAAACCTGTGGCCAAGAGGCTAACATTCAAATAACCTTGTTTTCCTGTGTGGGGCATGCTTAGCACGGGATTTCCTTGAGGGGTTAGGATATGCAGGGGGCCCCCGTTAGTGACTCCCTTTTCTATCAGATAAAAAAGAACATTTGAGACGGGATTGGGGAAAATGCGGAGCTCTGAAGCGGGGCTTGTCACGAGGCTCACAGTACCCATTTTATTCGGCAGTTCTACCTGGTCAATCCAGGCTGCATCCTGGCCGGCCGCAATCATATAATCTTTTTCGTAGCGCCAATGTACCGTATGGACGCCGGCCGAGAGAGGTAAGGTGCATCGTGTCCAATCAATTTCTCCACTCCATTCATGTTTTAAAATACCGTCCACAAAAACTTTGAGGAAGTCATAATGTTGTTCACTAGACAGTTTGAACCAAAACGAAAGGGAATCGTCAGTCGGGGCTTCAACTGACAAGGAGAATTCTGAAATACCATTGTCTGGTAAAGGGGATGACCTGAGGGACCACAGACCGTTGTAGCTGTAACTATCGTCCAGACGCCAGACATTTTGGCTTCCAAACTGGTACGGTAAACACCAGAAAGGGCCCGTTTCAAAATCATCATAAGTGGGATTAAGGTGTAAGGCGGCCGGTAGTTGGTCATGGTAATAGGGATTGCCGGCTTGCAAAAAAACCGGCCCTACTGCATCCACGGGGGCAAACGGAGCTGCTTCTAGAGTGAAGCTCACGCTCACAGGCATACCACCAGAGGGCAAAAAGACGTCTAGCGCCGGAGGGGTAGTATGTTGAACCCACGGATGGTTCAGTGTTAAAGATACCTCCGCTTGCGGCAAATCAGCAGTGCCGGCATTACGAAGCCAAACTGTCGCCAAAAGATTTTCACCCGATTCAGATATACCGTTGGCATTGCCAGAAGTTTGTGTGAGGGAAGCGCCTACAATTTCCACCAGAGGGGCGGCCGCAACTAAACCACCAGGGCTCTGACTTTGCCCCCCATTCCAAGTGCAAAGAATAGTGAACGGTATTGAAGTCCCATCTGGCACTCCAGCCGATAAGACTATTTGAAGGGCAGTCCCGGTGTTTGCCTGATCTCCTGGATTTAAACTGCCCAAAAATAAGGGGCCGCCTGTCACTGTAGCATGCGCGCTACTGCAAATTACATCCACGAAAACGCTGTCGGCTGTCTGAAGACCCAAATTGGTCACCTGAACCTCCACATGCAGGGTTTCCGCAAACTCTGGCTTTGCATTATTGTTGCCCCATAGGGCGTCCGACACAAGCCATTGGCTTATCACAGGAAAAGGTCCCCAGGGAGGTAACACACCAATTCGGCCCTGGTAAGGAATATAATTAAAGGCCGAAACCACAACATCTAAGGAATCCAGTGAGTTGAAGGCATTCAGAGGGACAGCAGCAGTACCCCCGACGATATGGGCCCTGCCTAATATGTGGTTGTTTTGGGAAATACATACAAGGGCGCCTTCCACAGGGCACTGAATCAGGATGGTATCCTCATTAGCCGATACTGATAGCGGATGAGCAGCTGCCAGGGGTGCAGGGGTTTGAGTATAGTAAGGCATTGTGGGGTCACCGAATAGGATCCAGGTCTCCGTAATTTCATCCCCGTAAACACCGTATGCGTCGTTCATACGCATGCAACCTGTAAAAAGCAACCCACCGATGGTGCGCATCACAACATTGTTGGATTCGTTTTCAGTGAGGATGTCCACAATAGCGTCCTGGGCTTCCATGGGTGGGCTCCAGGACTGGTTGATCGTGGCGCCGAAAACCGCAGTGATGCCATGAGGATTAGCTGCTGTTCCTATGCGGGTGAGTTTTTCTGAAAAGGAGGTCCCAGTGTGGAAAGCCCCCGTCATACACCCCACGATCACCATCAGGCCCGCGCGGCCGTCATTATTCACCTGATCGGCTTCAGCATTGCTAAAACCCGTCGTAGCAATACCCTGTTCCCAACCATGGCCTGTATAATTAATTAGGCCTGACCCACTGTTCAGCACTTCAAGGAAATCTGTTGCTGAGGGGTTTCCTGGCGCGTCCGGAGGCCCCTGGCTTCCATCGAAAAGCTCAGCCCTATAAGTATAGGTATAAGAAGTCAATACATCTATTAAGGCACGAGAATGTTCCCAGTCCATCTGATTGTCGTCCCCGGGACCTTCGTTAGAAGCTATCCCTGTCGTATGATCCAGCCAAGGAGTACTGAGGTCCGGATTTTGTTCGTAGCGCAACCATCGGCTCAAGATAGTTTCCAGCTCGGATAGGCTCTCCACCGATAATCGGCCTACGAAGAGCTCCGGATAGGCGTCGTTTCCTATGAGTTCGCCATAAGTAATGTCGGAGACCCCGCCCCATTTGGCCGGACTGGGAATATGTTGAAAATCTCCTACGAGCAGAATGTGAGAGATGGGATGTTGCTGGGCAAAAGTTTGAATGTAAGTCTTGATATCCTGAATAGTTGTACCTGTTTGATTTAAGTCCGCTACATGAGTGCGAATGCCCCGGCGGTTTTTCCAGTGTACCCAGGGCATCATGGCTTCCCGGAAGACTGGAGCACAGATCACTAGCAGATCACCAGTCTCAGGAACAGGGGTATAACGGGCAGCTTTATTATTCAAAAATAGTTTGGCAGCGGAAGGATGAGAATTGTGAACTGTTTCTTCTTTATTTCCAGCAAATTCCAAAATCACTTCCCATTGCAGGGCATATTGAATAAGCTTTTTCTTTGGATGGACGCGAACAGGGGAGAAAGCGAAGCGCAAACCATTATGGGGTCCCAAATTAAAGGTATTAAATTCTATAACCTGATTTTTGGGATACCAATCATTTATCTCGTATATATTTCCAAATTGGTATGTAATTTTCTGAGGGTTTTCATTACGATAAATGTTGCCTTTTGAAGGCGCATAAAGACCCTTAATTGTGTACCACTTATCTAGTGGTCTGGATTGAATGCGTACCAGATTTCGCCTTCTTAAGTCTATAGAGCCAGTTACAAGAGGAAGAGCTGGATCTCCTTTACGCAACATAGCGTGGAGTCCCTGAAAATTCAACATCAGAGCCGTACCTTTTTCTGTGGAAACCTCCTTGATCTCCGGCTGAGGCAATGAGAAAATAATGACAAGTCTCTGGTCGGAATCAACTTTAATAGTGTAGGGCAGAGGCCGTGCAAACGCCAGGGAGCAGGAGAAAAAAGAAGCCCACAGACCTCTTAAGATTCTTTTTCCGAAGTGGGATGGCATATAATAAAAAAATACGAAAGATTTTTAGTAGAACAAAGATAATTTTTCAATATTAAGAAAACGAAAAATAATCCAAAATTTATTTGAATAGTGAAAGCGACAGGAATTCTTCTTTCAAATGAATTGCATTTTATGGATGTGATTGTATTAAAATAAATCATTAAGTTCCCATTTTTCAGGAAGCCATTTTAAAAAGTTCATTCAGTCTAAAAGCCTGCTGCCTAACTTTGTGGCCAATAAATTCCGATATCCCTATGGCGCAGGTGGAGGTGATCATGCCCAAGATGGGTGAAAGTGTAATGGAGGCCACCATAACCCGATGGCTAAAAAACGAGGGTGATCGTGTGGAATTGGATGAAATGTTGGTGGAGATTGCCACTGATAAGGTGGATTCCGAAGTCCCCTCCACAGCGGCTGGTATTTTGGTGAAAAAACTTTATCCCGAGGGTTCTGTCGTGAAAATTGGCGAGGCCTTTGCCCTCATTGAGACCGGTGTTCAGGCAACCACGCCTGACGCAGGCAATGGCCTTTCAGCTAATACAGTAACTCCTCCTACATCGGTCACACAGCCAGAACCTGAAATTCTGATACCACCCACTACCCCGTCTGGGTTTGGCCCGAGTGGGCATTCCTTCGGCGTAGCCAGCACCCCTGCACACCATTCGGAAGAGAAAAAATTCACAGGCCGTTTCTACTCTCCTCTGATACGTAATATAGCCCGTCAGGAAGGCATAAGTCAGGAAGAATTGGACCGTATCCCCGGGACCGGTAAAGGCGGACGGCTTACCAAGGAAGATCTGATGGCTTATCTGGCGGCCGGACGTAACGTGGTCTCCGAAGCTACCCACTCCACACCTTACACAAATCCGTCTCCAGAGGCTAAGGCTCCCAGAGAGGTGCGGGAAGTTCCTCTTACCTCCGCATCATCCCATACGGCTATTCCAATCGCTTCGCCCGTACAGGAACCCAAGGGTCCGCCAATATATCTGCAACCGGGCGATGAGATTGTTGAAATGGACCGCATGCGCAAGCTTATTGCGGAGCACATGGTGTTGAGCAAGCGCATCTCACCCCATGTGACCTCCTTCGTGGAGGTGGATATGACCAACATTGTGCTCTGGCGTGAAAGAATAAAGGATAAGTTTTTTAAAGAAACAGGGGAGAAAATCACCTACACGCCCATCATCATTGAAGCTGTAGTAAAAGCCATCAAGGAAATGCCCGGCGTGAATGCGTCGGTGGATGGCGATCGGATTATTCTCAGAAAAAATATAAATATCGGGATGGCCACAGCTTTGCCCAATGGCAATCTGATTGTGCCCGTTATCAAAAATGCGGATACCATGAACCTGGTGGGGCTCACCCGCGCTGTGAATGATCTGGCCCGAAGGGCTAGAGAAGGAAAGTTGCTGCCGGATGAAGTGCAGGGAGGTACTTACACGGTAAGTAATGTGGGCACTTTCGGAAATGTGATGGGCACTCCCATCATTAACCAACCCCAAGTGGCTATTTTGGCAATTGGCGCTATCCGCAAAAAGCCTGCTGTTCTGGAAACCCCTACAGGTGATGTTATCGCTATTCGGCATATGATGTTTCTCTCTCACTCTTACGATCACCGGGTGATAGACGGTGCTTTAGGCGGTAGCTTCGTGCGCAGGGTGGCCGATATTTTGGAAGCCTTCCCATTGGATCGCACTTACTAAATGCTAACAACTTAGAAAATTCCTCATAGCTAGCCGCAGTTTGTCGTCAGTTCCGGATTGGCGTAAATGAGGGTTTGATTTATCCTCTGAATAGGCAATTTGCATAATTAATTTTGACCCCTGTATTGATTTTAGACATGCAAGATATTTACGGAATTCGACGGCGTTTATCCCGCTCAGGGTTGGTCTATTACAGTTTGGCTGAGCTGGAGAAGCAGGGCTACAACATCAGCGCCATGCCCTTTTCCATTCGGGTGCTTCTTGAAAATGTTCTTCGCAACTACGACGGCTTCGCCATTACTAAAGAAAATGCTGAAACTTTACTTAACTGGGCACCCCAGCCCCCCAAAAAGGAAATTCCCTTTAAGCCAGCACGCGTATTGATGCAGGATTTCACGGGGGTGCCGGCGATCGTGGACATTACTTCTATCCGGGCCGAAGTGGTTCGGCGTGGAAAAGATGGCAAAAAGGTCAACCCATTGGTACCAGTGGACCTGGTGATTGACCATTCGGTCATGATTGATTATTTCGGTCGGCCGGATGCTTTGGAGCGCAACATGGAACTGGAATACCAGCGCAATGGGGAGCGCTACCGTTTTCTGAAATGGGCTCAAAAAGCCTTCCAGAATTTTTCGGTAGTACCTCCTGGAATGGGTATTTGCCATCAAGTGAACCTTGAGTATCTGGCCACGGGGGTCACAGCGAGGGATGGACTGGCCTTTCCTGATACCTTGGTGGGCACTGATAGCCACACCCCAATGGTAAATGGCATCGGAGTGATAGGCTGGGGTGTAGGCGGCATTGAGGCCGAAGCCGCACTTCTAGGCCAGCCCCTATTCTTCGTAATACCTGAGGTTATCGGACTTCGATTGACAGGTCGCCTGCGGGAGGGTGTCACTGCTACTGACCTGGTGCTCACCATTACCCAGCTTTTGCGTCGCTATGGGGTTGTGGAAAAGTTTGTAGAAGTTTTTGGCCCTGGTTTAGACCATCTCACTGTACCTGACCGGGCCACAATTAGCAACATGTCCCCAGAGTTCGGGTGCACGGTCACATTTTTTCCTATAGACGACCGTACGCTGGACTACATGCGGTTAACACACCGCAGCGAGGAACAGGTGAGTTTGGTGGAGGAATATTGCAAAGCCAACATGCTTTGGCGCGAGAGCGAGGAACGGGTTCAGTATACTCAAGTGTTAGAGCTGGATATGGATACCGTGGAGGCCACGCTGGCTGGCCCAAAACGACCACAAGATCGGGTGCCTTTAACGAAGCTGAAGGAAACGGTCTCGGTTGCCTTGGCTAGGGACTTTGGTCGTATTAATGGACGAAAGACTTCAGAAAAGGCCCGCTATAATGGCCATGCTCTTCAGGATGGGGATGTGGTCATTGCGGCCATTACTTCCTGTACAAATACGAGTAATCCCACCGTAATGGTGGGTGCCGGTCTTGTGGCCCGAAAGGCGAGATCTCTTGGCCTCACCACCAAACCGTGGGTGAAGACTTCGTTGGCTCCGGGTTCTCGGGTCGTTACCGACTATTTGAAGCGTTCAGGTTTATTGGACGACCTGGAAGCCCTTCGTTTCCACGTAGCAGGTTACGGGTGCACCACCTGCATCGGAAATTCCGGTCCTCTCCCCGAGGATATCAGTGCAGCCATTGACGCCGACCAGCTTGTAGTATCGGCCGTACTAAGTGGTAACCGCAACTTTGAGGCCCGCGTCCACCCTCAGGTGAAAATGAATTTTCTAGCCTCGCCTATGCTGGTAGTGGCCTATGCTTTAGCTGGCACTATGGAAATTGATCTTAGTTCAGAACCCCTTGGAATTGGCCCAAATGGGCAACCTGTCTTTTTGAAAGACATTTGGCCCACCTCCGCCGAAATACAGGAAATAGTGGCTAATGCCGTCACGGCAGAGGCCTTCGGTCGTCAGTACCAACGGGTATTTGAAGGAGACGAGCGTTGGCAACATCTAAGTGCACCTGAAGGAAATATTTTTCCGTGGGATCCGGACAGCACGTACATAGCTGAAGCCCCCTTCTTTAAGGGATTACCTGAAGAGCCTCACCCCCCTTGTGACATTTTGCAAGCCAGGGTGTTGTTGTGTCTGGGAGACTCCATTACCACGGACCATATTTCTCCCGCTGGCTCTTTTAAGGAAAATACGCCCGCTGGCCAATATTTACTGTCGCGGGGTGTCCCCAAGAACGAGTTTAATTCCTACGGTTCCCGACGTGGACATCATGAAGTGATGATACGCGGTACTTTTGCCAACGTACGTATCAAGAACAAACTGGCATCTCGCGAAGGAGGCTATACGCGACTGCTGCCCGAAGGAGAGGAAACCACGGTGTACGAAGCCGCGATGGCCTACAAACAACGCAATACTCCCTTACTGGTCCTGGCTGGAAAAGAATATGGGTCGGGTTCCTCGCGCGACTGGGCAGCCAAAGGAACCTACCTCTTAGGCATTAAAGCCATCATTGCAGAGTCCTTTGAACGCATCCACCGAAGCAATCTGGTGGGAATGGGTGTGTTGCCCCTCCAATTCCTAGAGGGTCAAAATGCCGAAACCTTAGGCCTGACAGGCTTAGAGGTATTTGATGTGTACGGTATTTCCGATGGACTTACTCCAGGCAAACGACTCACAGTAAAAGCTACTAAAGATGATGGTCATACCACTGAGTTTCAGGTGGTGTGCCGGTTAAATTCACCAATAGAAATAGAATATTACAGGCACGGGGGTATCCTCCAATACGTATTACGCCAATTCTTGAAAAACTAAAATATGATATTGATTTCAGAAATAAAGCGCGGTAGTTGTATTCGTTTTCAGGGCAATCTATGTATCGTCCTGGACTTCCAAAGATTTCAGACGGGTCGGGGCGGAAGTAATGTCCGCACCAAACTTAAGAACATCCAGACAGGGAAAATTTTTGAGCATACTTTCGGCGCCGAAGAGCGAGTGGATGAACAGACCATTCAGCGCCGTCCGTTTCAATTTCTTTATAAAGATGATACTGGCTATTATTTTATGAATACCCAAAACTTTGAACAGATAACTCTCTCTGAAGAACAGATTGATGCCCCGGAATTTCTTATAGATGGAATGGAAGGTATTGAAGTGGTGTACCATGAAGAGGAGGATATCCCCCTTTTTGCTGAACTTCCCACAATAGTGGAAACGATTGTAACCTATACAGAACCTGGCCTGCGAGGAGATTCCTCTAGTATTTCCCTCAAACCTGCGATTATAGAAAGTGGGGCCCGCATTATGGTACCCATTTTCATAGAACAGGGCGAGCGCATCCGCGTGAACACTAAAACCCGTGAATACTACGAGCGTGTGAAATAACCGTGCGCTTTCATCGACCCTATGCCCTTTCCGAAATTGCAGAGCGGTTAGGTTTATCTTTTAGGGGTAATCCCAACACAGCTCTTATCGGGCTTAATGATACCCACATCGCGGAAGAAGGCGATATCTGCTTTGCAGATCATTCCAAGTATGTGTCCAAAGCCCTGCAATCCCCTGCATCAGCAGTAATTCTGAAACCGGGGTCTCCTCTTGCCTCTTTTTCCAAAGCACTCCTTTTCGCCACTGACCCCTTTGAGGCTTTCATCCGATTGATCCACATGACCAGGGACGATGCATATCGCGCGGGGTTTCTTGGCCACGCTCCGCGGGTGCATCCCACAGCCCGCATAGCCGAGGGAGTACAACTGGGGAAAGATGTCACTGTAGGTGAGGAGACGGTCATTTATCCCGGTGTTGTCATTTATGACAACTGCCACATTGGCGCACATTGTGTGATCCATGCCGGTTGCGTGATAGGGGCCGACGCTTTTTATTTCAGAAAGCGCGATTTGGAAGGATTTGACAAGTTTGTGAGTTGCGGACGCGTAGTGATTGGCAATCACGTGGAATTAGGAGCCCTCTGTACCATAGACCGTGGCGTCACCGGTGATACCTTCATAGGGGATCACACAAAACTGGATGACCATGTCCACATCGGACATGATGTACGGGTGGGTCGCCGGGTGCTCATGGCGGCTCAGTGCGGAATAGCCGGTTTTTGCGTAATTGAGGACGACGTCATACTGTGGGGACAAGTGGGGGTCACGAAGGAAGTGCGGATTGGCGCTGGGGCCCAAGTACTTGCCCGTTCCGGTGTCATGAACGACCTTGCACCAGGAGGAAGGTATCTAGGTAATCCGGCCGTGGAAGCCCTAAAAAAACATCGTGAAATTATTTTTCGTAGCCGCTTACAGGAAGTGTTTAAAAAATTAGGTTTATGAAGCCAATAGAAGTTTTTATCACTTTTCCTGATACTGAGTCAGCACGCAAGGTAGCCCGCATTCTTGTGGAAAAGCATTTGGCGGCCTGCGTCAATATTGTTCCTCGCGTACATTCTGTGTATAGATGGAAAGGCCAAATTGAAGAAGATCAGGAAGCTTTGGCCATCATAAAAACATTCCCCTCACATTTTGAGGAACTGTGTCGTGAAGTACAGATGCACCATCCATACGAATTGCCGGCTATTACGGGGATTCCTGTGGAATTGTTGCCCCAGAAGGTTGCGAATTGGTTGAACGAGAGTATGAATATTTAACCCAAGGCCGTGATTATAAAATATTTCTTACTTTTTACTGAATGAATCCACATGCATGGTCTAATATAAACTCTGTTACGATTATAAACTCCCTAATTGAGGTATTTTCAATAAACTTGTCAATTTTGTAATGAAGGAATTTGACTTAAAATTTTTCTCTTTTCCTCGTCCAATCTTTTCCCTCTTTAAAAAATAAGTTATTCCTGTGGGTTCATCAAAGGTTACTACCTCCCAATTCCTATTACGGATGAACAAGTCAGCAACAGCAAAGTCTCCTACGCACCCCAAAGTATGAAGAAGGAAGCTAATCCAGAATAAGGAGACCCATTCGGCTTTTATACATAAAATAAGCACCAAATGAGCTAGTGAAATGATGAAGAAAGGAAGGAAAGCGATGAAAAGAAAACTACTTGCATCGGCCACAAAACCTGGAGCCAGTGCCAGGAAATAACCCTGTCTCCAGTGAGCTTCTAGACGTACATAGCGGGCTCCGGCCAACCGGTATGCCAGGACATGCAGAGCTTCGTGCACGGGAATCCAAACAAAAAATAGCACCATCCCGAGAAAAATCCAAACGATCGGTTTAGCTTTAACAAAATGTAGGGACTTATTTTGAAACCATAGTATGCAACCCGTTATGCAGGCTACAGAAATTAGTAAATAGAAATTGCGCATCCAACCTCTGTGGATCAGAAACTTCATCACAAAATTTCCTACCGTTTTCGTATGAAGGGTTTCAAATGGTTGGAATCCAAGCCTTTGCAGATCACTCGGGGACAGTTTATAAAACCGGCTTTTGAAAACCAAGACACAATGATATTAAATAAAATTTCAAAATAAAATTATTTATAAATAAAAATTGATCTCTTAATTGGAAATAAGAATTAATTCATTACAAATTAAAAAAGTAGTTTTTGTAGAGTATTAACGAATTACCAACACGTGGCCTTTCAGCAGTTTCTCGGAACCCGTAGCTTGTTCAATAAAGCGTACCATCCATACGTAAGTATCATTTTTCACGGGGCTCCCCCGGAAAGTGCCATCCCAGCCTTTATAGAAGTCTGTGGTCTCAAAAATCTTTTCTCCCCATCGATCAAAAATCATAAAGTGATAGCCTTCCGGCGAAATGTAGGTACCAATCGGTTTGAAAATTTCATTAAGATTGTCATTATCCGGAGTGAAAGCCGTAGGTAAATAAATCGTGAACGCACCGTCAATATAAACGCGATTGTAAGCCGTATCGCTGCATCCAAAACTATTAAATGCTACAAGCATGACGTCGTAGGCTCCGGCCTCATGACTGGGGAAGTAAAAAGAAGGATGCTCCGCGTGCGATTGACCAAGGTCACCCCATGAGCCGAAAAACCAGTGATAGTGGGTGGCACCCTGCGATTCATTGGTGAAATAGATGGTGGAGTTATACAGGTCTGTAGGTTGCGGCCCGAAAGAGAAATTGGCCACCGGAAGGGGGCGGGCACAAACGAACTGGGGATAAATGGTATCGCGTACGCAACCTTCTGGTGACTGGATATGGAGCCGCACGTCATAACATCCCGGTACACTGTACACATGGGTGACAGAACCGCAAGTGACGGCTGTGTCGCCGTCACCAAAGTACCAGGTGCACCAGCCTCCCGGATTGCCACCTGTGGTGTTGGTAAACTGTATACTAGCCGGCACACAGGATTCCCGAGGCACAGCTGTGAAGCTCACGGGAGGCACGTTGTACCAAAGCACCTGTACACAGGCCGTATCCGGCGGTGAGCCACAGTTATCCGCAACAGTCACGCAGTAAGTGGCGACGGGTGTAGATGGCTGTGCTGTCAACTGAGGTCCGTTGGCAGTGGGCTGACCGTTGTGAAACCATTGAAACGTATAACCCTGACCGTTGCCACCCGAGGCACTGGCCGTTAATACTGTGGAACCCAAAGGACAAAT
>JANWWQ010000031.1 GCA_025055635.1 Flavobacteriales bacterium | reverse complement strand
GCGCCTGGCAGGCGGCTTACCTTTTACACCCTACGATACCACCACCAGCCTGCTTGTACCTGTATTTAATATAACTGGTCAAGGAATTCCAGACGTGCAGAGGTTCAACACCCTGCGGGGGCCCGTTTTTCATCAGTTAGATATTAGGGTGGACAAAGTTTGGTATTGGTCAAAATTTTCTTTGAATCTTTATCTGGATATTCAGAATGTGTACAATTATAAATTTCGGTCTAGGGACTATTTAGATATTCAGAGGGATGCAGCGGGTAATCCCGTTGTAATATTAAATTCTCAAGGTCAGCCTAGCTATCTGCCCCGATGGATTCCTAACACTACAGGCACCATCATTCCCACTTTAGGAATAATAGTGGACTTCTAAATAGAATTAAAATAATTTAGAATTAAACAAACCTATATGCTTTTAAAAATTAAGGCGTTGAGCCTTTGAAGGGCTTTCCCTTGTACCAGGACCGGTGGGCCAGGTGCAACATGGGTACATCAGAGGGGCTGTCGCCCCAGGCTAAAATTTCGTCGTATTCTGCTAAGGGTATGGCTTCTTGGATGCGCCGCACCTTTTCATTCCCTCGGCAGTTGGCTCCTGCCAGGCGCCCTGTAAAGCGCCCTTCGCTCCATTGGGCTCGGCTACTGATAAGGTCCATGCCGTTGCGCCGACACCAGGGTTCCACCCACAAATCCAGCGAAGCCGTGACAATCACTACACGTCCTCCGTTACTTTTAATATCCATAATTTTTTTCCAAAGAGATATTCTCAAAAGACTTTGCAGTCGTGTAATGTACCGATCAGCTAATTTTTCCAAGGCCATTTTTTCCTGATTTCCCAAAAATAGGGTCAGCAGAAATTCTTTGGCTTTGGTTTCGTTGCGGCGAATTAAATAATGCCACAGTAAAAAGGGGAAAGCTTTCAGACATCCCAGAAAGAAATGGAAAGGCCCCACAGCGAACAAAAGGAAATCCCACATGGTATCTCTACAAGTAAGGGTGCCATCTAGGTCGCATAGGGCCAAAATTTTTTTTGTTTCGGGAGGGTTCATCCCGCTGGTAAGGAATACACTAGAATTTCAAAAATTTCATAAAATATCGTGGCTACTTTATAGTTTTAGTTTTTTGAAAATGCTTTCTGGAATAGTACGGATAATACACATGATGAGCCACCACAGGGGGCCAATGTAGGCCACATTGCGGCGTTTCTGGATGGCCCGTGTCATGAGATGAGCGGCCTTGGAAGGGCTGAGCGTGAGAAACCCCGGTGTCTTCATATGGGCGATCATGCGCGTGCGCATGAAACCGGGAATCAAGGTGATCACATGGACGCCATGATGGTACGCTAGATTACGTAGGCCGCTGAGGTAAGCAATCAGCCCGGCCTTGGCACTGCCATAATGGAAATTGCTCATCCGCCCCCGAAGACCGGCTACACTGGCTATAGCCGCTAGCGTTCCGTGGCCACGTTCGGCCATGCGCAGGTACAATCTATTCAAAATACTCACGGCCCCCGTGTAATTGGATTCAATAATGCGCAGTGCTTCCGGGAAATGGTGTAATGCTTTTTCCTGATCGCCCAGGTAACCGAAGGCTACAATGGCTACATCCGGAAGCTCGGGCAAAGAGTCTACAAACTCTTGATGGGAGTCATATTGGCGGGCGTCAAATTCCAAGGCTTTAACCTCCGCATTGAAGCGCAGCCGTAGGTCGCTTACAATGCGTTCAAGGCGTTCACTCTGGCGGGCAGCCAGCAGAAGGCGATAGCCTCGAGAGGCATAAAGCTCGGCCATAGCCAGAGCCACATCGCTCAGGGCTCCTAAAATCAGGACACTGGGATAAGGGGAGGGATGTTTTTGCATATTTTGGCATTTGTTCACTTATCCAAAAGACTGGGGGCGTTAATTAGGCGATGGCCACCTTCAGGGGTACTAAGAGTATATTCAAAGCCGGGTCTGAGGCTAAAAGCCCCCGTCTGTCCCTGGCGGTTAAGTGCTATAAAGCAAACCTGGCGCCCTTCAAGGCGATTTTTGCGCCAGTCGTACAGACGTTTAATCAGGTTTTCACAGGCCTCCTGGGGCGAACGTCCCTGGCGCATTTGTTCTACAATCATGGCGCTGCCAGCACAACGAATCATTTCCTCACCATGACCCGTTGCGGTAGCGGCTCCAATGGCATTGTCCACATAAAGGCCGGCTCCGATGATGGGAGAATCCCCCACGCGTCCATGCATTTTAAAGGCCAGGCCGCTGGTGGTACAGGCCCCGCAAATCCTGCCCTGCCGATCCATGGCTAAAAGACCAATAGTGTCGTGAGTGGGGCGAACCGAGGGCTTGTAGTGGCTGTCCCTAAGCCAACGCTGATAAGCCTCCCGGGCTTTTTCGGTGAGGAGATTTTCTTTTGGGAAGCCTTCGCTCAGGGCGAAGCGCAGCGCCCCTTCCCCCACCAGCATCACGTGGGGTGTTTTTTCCATTACACGGCGGGCTACAGAAATGGGATGGCGGATATGCTGGAGAAAAGCCACTGCCCCGCAGTTGCCCTCGTGGTCCATAATGCAGGCATCCAGAGTGACGTGGCCGTCGCGATCTGGCAAACCCCCGTAACCGACGCTCATATCTTCAGGATCATCTTCCACCACGCGGACGCCTGCTTCTACAGCATCTAAAGCCCATCCATCATTCTGTAATATATTCCAGGCCACCGGATTCGCCTTCAATCCAGAACTCCAAGTACTGATGACTATTGGAAGTTTAGTAATTGATGAGGAAGAAAAACCCATAGTCGTGGGCGCCAGGGCCGTCAAACCGAGCGTTTTGAGAAACTCCCTGCGGTTCAAATCACCTGGTAAAATTGAGCGAGGCATAACAAAACTTAATTAAAGGTAAAAATTTAATTGTTTAAAATTAATTAATTATTTAACTAACACTTGGGTTGAAATTAGTCAGTTTTTTGATCCTTATTATTCTTTACAAATTCGGCTACTGAGGAAAAAATAAATTGGGGAAAACGTTCCTTGAATTTATGGGCTATGAGCCCGCCAAAAAGAGGTCTAGGAGCGGGTTGACCCAGCTTGTGGGTGGGCAAAGCTTCAAGGTCATAATTTGTGTAGCCACAAATGCGAAGCACGGTAAGGGCTAATTCCACCCGATTCATATAATCGGTTCCTGCGATATGGAATATACCGGATTGTCCTTCTTTGACGAGAAGAAGAGCTGCTGCGGCTATATCGGCGGCACATGTGGGGGTAGAGTATTGGTCCACCGGCAGCCGCAGCGTGATGGGCTTATTTTGCTTTATTTGCCAGAGTAAACGTGCCACGAAATTTTTCCCACGTATTTCTCGCCCATACACATTGGTAATACGCAGGACCAAATGGCGTGGTTCGGCCTCTAGGGTCTCTTCTTCTACTATGAGTTTGTGTCGGCCATAGACACTGAGGGGATGGACCGGATCCTCTTCCCGGTAAGGACCTGATCGACCATCAAAGACATAATCAGTGGAAAAGGCCACCATGCGTACCCCATGACGCTTACAGAAGGCCAATATGTTTCTATGGGCCTGGACGGTGAGCCGAAAGCTTTCTTCGGGGTATTGTTCGCAGCGGTCCACGTGGGTGAGCGCTCCACATTGAATCAGTAGATCAGGCAGGAAATGCTCTTCTGCCCAGCGATCCAAGGCGTCAGGTTGCAGAGTATCAATTTGGTGAAGGGCGGGTAAAGGAAAGCTAAAGTAACTGCCGGCGACCTGAAATCCGGGTTCGGCCGAGAAAATCCGGAGACATTCGCCTCCCACAAGTCCTGAGGCTCCGATGACAAGAACCTTCATGAGTTAAAAAAGTATGGAGAAACAAAGTCCTTAAGTGGAGGCCATTGGAGGTCGCGCCTTGAGATGGGGCCCGGTGACAGGGGCCAAGGGTATCCGAAACTGTCGTACCGAATGCCCTTATCGCAAGTGGGTACATTTACTTGGTTCACGTAATAAAGGGTTATACTGCCATCCTGCAAGGATTGGAAACCATGGGCTAAGCCCTCAGGTATAAAAAGGGCTTGATAATTAGTGCCGCTGAGCCGAAAACCCAGGGCCTTGCCATAAGTGGGAGAACCTACCCGAATATCCAGAACAACATCTTCAATTTCACCTGACACACAACAAACAAGCTTGGCTTGGGCATAGGGTGGCTCTTGGAAATGCATGCCACGCACTACAGCCCGATGAGAGACAGAATAAAAGGACTCGGCCAGAGAAAACGATATACCGGCTTCCGAAAATACTTCTTTATGAAAGGTCTTGACAAAAAATCCGCGCGTATCCGTGGCGTGGAAGTTTTTTATGTGAAACAAGCCAGGTATCTCTGTCTTCAAGATTTCCATAAATTAAAGTATTGTTGGATCTGTTCCATGCATTTTTCCGTTGCCGGACGAGGATCGGTTTCCCAGCGGGCTGTCCATTCTATGGCTTCTTGCATGGTGAGTTGAGGGCGCCATAATGTGTAACGACAGATATCATCAATATTCAAAGAAAGGTAAACCGCTTCGTGAAATGTGGATGAAGGATCGGAAAGGGGTTGCGGGGCCCCAAGGGCAGCAGCAAACAATTGGGCAGCTTCCAGAACGGAAAGTTTTTGGTCAGGATAGGGGCCAATGTTCCATGGTCGGGCAAAAGTAGAAGGATTTTGACGGGCCATGGCCAGAAGCGTCAGATAGGCCACCAACGGCTCCAGCACGTGCTGCCAAGGGCGCGTGGCTTGGGGATAGCGCAAACGGGCAGCATGGCCTTTTTGCCAAGCCCTGATAATATCAGGAATGAGACGGTCAGGGGCGCGGTCCCCCCCTCCTATGACATTTCCTGCCCGGGCCGTGAGAAGACATACTACCGAAGGATCTGGGAAAAAACTGCGTCTATAGCTTGCGCAGAGCAATTCACAGGCAGCTTTACTGGCTGAGTAGGGGTCATGTCCACCCAGTGGGTCGGACTCTCGGAAAGGAATTCCTTTTTCCAGGTTTTCGTAAACCTTGTCTGTGGTAACAATCAGGACCACCAAAGGGTGGCTCGTGAGAGCAGAGGCATGCTGGCGAATAGCTTCCAAAAGGCGGAGGGTGCCTGACACATTGACTTCAAAAGTGAGGGCGGGATTCTGGTAACTCCGCCGTACCAAAGACTGGGCAGCCATATGGATGATGAATTGAGGCTGAAATTCCCGCAGAATTGCGGACAGAGAAGTGCCTGACCGAATATCTTCCAACGTTTCCGGTTGACGTAAATGGGGGTCCATAGTGGCCGAAAGCTCATCTTCCTGCTCGGGTGGAAGCGCATATCCATAACTGTGGGCTTGGACACTATGGAGGAGGTGAAGGAGCCAGGCACCTTTAAAACCAGTGTGTCCGGTGAGCAGCACGCGTTGACCGGAAAAAGTGGTGGTTAATAGATCGCGCATGTAGGAATTTTCAGGTAGTCCAGGGGGCCCCTTTATGCCATAGCTCCTCCAGTTGTTCTTTATCGCGCAAAGTATCCATACATTTCCAGAATCCCAGGTGACGATAAGCAGCCAGCTGACCATCTCGGGCCAAATCGTCCATAGGTTGGCGTTCCCACATCACCTGGTCGGCATCATCTTTAAGATATTTAGCAATTTCAGGATTGACAACAAAGAATCCAGCATTGATCCAGGTGCCGTCATCGGTAGGTTTTTCGGTAAATCCTGTGACGAAGCCCTCTGCATCCATTTGGACGACACCAAAACGACTGCCGGCCTGTACAGTCGTCATGGTACATATGCGGCCATGTTTTTTATGGAAGGCCAATAGTTCATGCAGGTTTACATCAGAGACCCCATCGCCGTAAGTAAGCATAAAAGGCTGATTTTCTGTGTAGGGGAGTACCCTTTTAAGGCGGCCGGCAGTCATAGTATCAATTCCGGTATCGGCCAAAATCACGTTAAAGGGCTCCACTTGACTGCCCAAAATCCTGACCGAATTGTGTCGCAAATCCACCTGTAAGTCGCTGTTGTAGTAAAAATAATTGACAAAATATTCCTTTATGAGGTGGCCCTTGTAGCCCAGGCAGATGATAAAATCATTGAAGCCATAATGGCTATAATGGCGCATGATGTGCCAGAGGATGGGTCGCCCGCCGATTTCTACCATGGGTTTAGGTCGGAGAAGGGATTCTTCGGCGATGCGGGTACCTCGGCCCCCAGCAAAAATGACCACTTTCATCCTGCCAAATATAGGTTGAGAGGGAAGAATTGGGGAAAGGTGCGGCCGGTGGCAGGTGGTGGCGGTGATGGTGGACCGCCTATGCGTGGGGGACGCGGAGCCCGGAACAGCCCTACCCCTTCAAGTAGCAGCGGCCCGCAGGGAGCATGCCCAGAAAACCCCAAAGCCTCCCTAATAAGTGTGGGACCATAGGAAATCGGCCTTAGCAGCCCCGTGACGAAGAGAATTCAACTCCTCTGGCAAACGATGGGAGAGGATGTATTCCAACTCAGAATCTGCCAAGCCTTTCCACGCGTAAAAGGTCCTTACGCGTTGTCTTAGGATATTATCTGAAACGTGACAAAACACAATAGGAAAGTTTCTAGAACGAAATAACCGTATGACTTCTGGGAGGGCACCAGCCACGCCCTCTGCAATGAAGAAAGAATTTTTGGGCCAAAGCAGTGTGAGATTTTCCTGTGCCCGTGTTCGGGAGGCGGAAAGGTAAGGTTGCAGGGAAACAGATTCACCACTCAATAAGGCTTCAAGGTGTTCGCACAGAAAGGGTAGGCCCAGGCGCTTAGATAGGGTAGGGGAGCGTTCGTGAAAAGGTTGTATCCAAAAATCCAGGTGCAGGCGGTATGTGGCTCTCCCTAGTTTTTTCATGGTGTGATGAAGGGCACCGGCCAAGGTTGATTTTCCGGACGATGGGAATCCTGTGATGAGCACCCCTGGTGCCCTTGTCAGGGATTGTGAAAGGCTTTCCACGGCTTCCCAAAATTTTTTGGATGTGATGAGGGTGACGGCCTCTGAAAGGTCATTGCAAAAGATATCGGGAGGCCAGAGGGTATCGCGGCATCCCACACCTGTGCGTAGCCCGATAGTAGTACATCCGGCTGCTCGCCCTGCCTCAACGTCACGTCGGGCATCACCGATCATGAAAGATGTGGGTAAGTGCAAGTGATGGCGCTGGGCGGCTTCAAGCAACATTCCCGGTGCGGGCTTTCGGCAATTACAAGCCACCTTAAGGTGAGGATTTTCTTCAGGGTAGCCTTTGTCGGGATGATGGGGACAATACAGGACATCGTCCACCCAAGCCCCACTTTCGGCCAGCATTTGTTCCATTCGGTTGTGAACGAGGCGCAGGTCATTTTCGCTCATCAGGTTGCGGGCCACCCCGCTCTGATTGGTAACCACCACAACGGGTATGCGCTGGGCGTTGAGCTTTCTAATAGCTTCCCCAACCCCAGGCATCAATTCGTAGTCCTGCCAGCGAGTGATGAAGCCTTTTTCTGGATTAAGGGTGCCGTCCCGGTCGAGAAATACAGCTGGACGGGGATGCTGAGCACAGGCTTTCTGGAAAATTCCTGACCGTACATCCTCTTCCACCTGGGCCAGGCGTTCAGGTGTGCCCATGTCCTTAATGTATTCGCTGGTGTTAAAGCCATAGACTTTAATTTTAGGAATCAAAGCTGGAAGAACATCGCGGGCAAAATCAGCTGGTAATTGGCTGGGAAGCCATGGATATACCGAAGGAGAAAGAATGTACAGCGCTGCGTTGACCAGATTTCGACGAGGCTCTGTCGTGGAATTATGGGGCTTGGGAAAAACGGCTGTTATTCGTCCTTGATTATCAATTTCCAGGAGGTCACTGTCCCACGGATGATCATTAGGGTGTACCGCCAGGGTGGCTTGTGCTCCTTTATCTCGATGGTACTGGTAAAAAGCTGGTAGAAAAACGTTTACCAGAACATCCCCGTACAGAAAAAGGAAGTCCTCCTTAGGCCGCTGGGGGTCCAATGCAAGCCCCCCGGCTGTCCCAGCTGGAAAAGGCTCCTCAAAAAAAGAATATTGAAGCCCCAGTTGAGGGGCTGCCTGTTCTACAAACCGGATGACCTGTTCAGCCATCTGAGCTACGTAAAGCCGCACATGAGCTACCTGCCAGCGGGCACACCATTCCAGTAAATATTGCAGAACGGGTTTTCTTAATATGGGTGTGAGACACTTTGGAAGTCCGCGGGCCTCCGCATTGAGGCGACTGCCCCTTCCTCCTGCCAGGATGATAGCGGTCGCAGGGACCTGCATATCTCAAAAAGACAGCAATTCGCGCAGACGTTCCTCCAGGCGATTCTTAGGGAGAAAATTCCACTCCAGCTCGTGGGCGAAAGGAACTGGTGTATCCAAGGCGGCGCAGCGCATGATAGGCGCATCCAGATAAGAGAATGCTTCCTCTTGAATAAAAGCGGCCAGTTCGGCTCCGATCCCTCCGATGAGAGTATCTTCGTGCAAAATGAGAATGCGGTTGGTCTGGCGGACTGCTTTCAAGATGGCTTCTTTATCAAAGGGTAACAAGGTACGGAGATCCAGAATGCCCACGCGACGAAATTCATTTTTCTCAACTATTTCTAAAGCCCAATGGACCCCAGCGCCGTAGGTGATGATGGTCGCCTGCGAACCACGGCGTACCCATTTTGCCTGGCCGATGGGCACAGTATAGTAACCTGCAGGGACACTGCCCGTGATACTACGGTATAATGCCTTGTGCTCAAAAAACATTACTGGATTGGGGTCTTCAAACGCTGCCAATAGCAGACCCTTGGCGTCATCTGGGAAGGCTGGGTATACAATTTTCAAGCCTGGTACATGAAAAAACCAGGCTTCGTTGCTTTGGCTGTGGAAAGGTCCTGCGTTGACGCCCGCACCAGTTGGCATTCGGATGACAACATCGGCATTTTGCCCCCAGCGATAGTGAATCTTCGCCAGATTATTCACAATTTGATTAAATCCACAGGTCACAAAATCGGCAAACTGCATTTCCACCATCGCTTTCATGCCTTTTATACTCAATCCTAAAGCACAGCCTAGGATAGCTGATTCGCACAGAGGAGTGTTGCGTACACGTTCCTTACCGTATTTTTCTACAAAGCCCTCAGTAACTTTGAAAACACCTCCGTATTCAGCAATATCCTGACCCATTAGAATCAAATTGGAGTGGCGCTGCATCGCCTCATCCAGGCCCTCACGAATGGCATCTAGGAATCGTATGCCCGTCCGCGAGAGCCCCTTGGGGGGAGTTTCTTTAAAGATGAAGGGGGCATAAACGTCTCTAAGCTCTTCCTCCGTATCTGGTGTGAGGGGGGGAACCTGAAGACCTTCTTCAATCTCCCGATTGATATAGTCTTTTAATTCCTTTTTTGTAGCTTCAGCAAAGTCAGAGGTAATAATGCCCGCGTTTAAGAGAAAATTTTCGTAGGTACGGATGGGATCTTTTTTCTCCCACCTTTCAAAAAGCTCCTGGGGTACGTATTTTGTGCCGGAGGCTTCTTCGTGGCCCCGCATTCGGAATGTGATGCATTCAATCATTACGGGACGCGGCCGCTTCCGTACGGAACGTGCAATGGTTCGGATGGCATGGATCACCTCCAAGATATTATTTCCATCCAAAATAACAGATTCCATGGCATAGCCGGGCGCCCGATCGGTAAGAAATTCACAGCGGAACTGCTCTCTATTGGGCGTACTAAGGCCGTAACCATTGTTTTCAATGACGAACAACACCGGTAAGTCCCATACCGAAGCCACATTGAAAGCTTCGTGGACGTCGCCTTCACTAGTAGCTCCATCACCGGTAATCACTAGTGTGGCTTTGCCTTCGCCCCGTAGTTTGGAAGCCAGAGCAATACCATCGGCAACAGCCATCTGTGGCCCCAGATGGGAAATCATCCCGACGATACGGTATTCATGGGTGCCGAAGTGAAATGACCGGTCCCGTCCTTTTGTAAATCCTTCGCGCCGGCCTTGAAACTGTAAAAAAAGTTTTTTCAAAGGTATGCCGCGCGCTGTGAACATGCCCAGATTGCGGTGCATGGGCAGCAAGTATTCATCGTCCTCCATGCCTAAGGCACATCCTACGGAAATAGCTTCTTGACCAATCCCAGAAAACCATTTTGAAATGCGGCCCTGACGCAAAAGAATAAGCATTTTCTCCTCAATTAACCGAGGCAAAATGAGCTGTCTATAAATATGTCGCAGCTCTTCATCCGTAAAAGGCGAACGGTCAAAAACAACAGGCCAATCGGCCGGATCTTCCCTTCGTTCTTTTTCTGAATTTGGGAGGGACAGACCTTGAGTTTTCAATGGTAAATCAGTCTCCGTAGGTCTCAAAATAAATATCGTTTTCTATGAGAGTGAGTATGGCTACACCCCGGTTTTCCAAAGTGTTTGTACCTGGAACGGAGCGCAGACGAATAGGCTGCAATAAATACCGCCGTTTTTCCTTTTCCAGGCATTTAGGGCCTAAATGTCCATAAGTTTCCAGAATATCCACCACAAAACAGAAAATATCAAAAGCTTTAAACGCATAATAATCAGGCTCCGTATGGTAAGTCTCTTTGAACAATTTATAAAATGGTTCAAAGAGCGTGTCTCCCCGGGCCGCAAAAGTTTGGACTGGAATTCGGAGCTGTACACCTTTGAAAAAATCCATGTCAGCTGTGGTAAAAGAGAGCCAACTTTCATCGCCCATGATCGTCAGGGGGAAATTTTTATGCTGCGTTCTAAGGCTGTTCAGAAAGCTGTTAACGGCCATCTCGCGTGAGCTGGGATAATAGATTAAATTTTCGGCTGAAGCCACTAAAAGAGGCCCTATTTCTTGGACTGAATTCACTTGGTAAAGAACTTTCGCTGTGGGCCTCATTTTTTTGAGAGTGGCTTCTGTGGCTCGAAGGAATTGTCGGTAAAAACTTGTGTCATGTCCGGGCGCGCCGTTCACAAATATTACCCGGCCAAATTGATAGCGGGCGGCGACGTATTCCGCCAACGATTCTGCAAAGAATTTCTGCGACGGTGTCATACGGATTTGTGGAGGGTCGGAGGGCATCGTCGGGGACCTACCGAACGGGTTAATCACAGGTATTTGCCTGACTTGCGCGTATTCAGCCACAGGTTTGAATCCAGAGGCATACAATGGACCTACTATTACATCGGCATCCTGCAGAGCTCCTTGGGAGAGGAGTTTGTGAATGAACTGAAGCGCGTTGGGAGGACCTGTATCGTACACGCGCACTTTAATGATCGCGCTACGGGGCACATGAAGTTGGGCAGCAGCTTTTAATCCGCAATAAAATTGCCAGGCGATTCGGGTGTGCCGAAGGGCGGTGTCCGTGGCTTCTCCATCAAAGGGTAGCAAGACTGCCACCGTAAAAGTGTTTTTTTCAACCTTCGGAATGCAATCCGAAGGTTGTGGGTTAGGTCTCGTTTTATCGGGAGATTCAATTTCATCTTCAGTTTCCAGAAGTAATTCAGATCTGTTTTTGTTGATCTGTTCCTCTGCCACAGTCCTCTGCGTCGGGGTGGGATTGTCCGAAATTTTTCCTGCAGAATTTAAGGGTATTCTTATTCTTTGCCCTTCCTGAATTTTTTCCGTGAGCCCAGGATTTAGAGCCTGTAGATTTTCTATTGTTAGTCCATATTTTCGGGCAATTCCAAATAATGTTTCTCCCTTTTTTATGATATGCTCCCGATATTCCTGAGGGGCGGGGGAGGAGGTAGTTTTTATGGGCTCTGAGGAGGGGAGATTCCGGGGAGGTGCTGAAGGAATGCGCAACTTTTCACCGGCTTTTATCACCTTTCCTACCCCAGGGTTGGCCCGGATTATTTTTTCCATCGGGACCTGGTATTCCCGGCTGATTTTACTGAGTGTTTCGCCTTTTTTTACCGTGTGGATCACAAACCATTCTTCCCCGATTTTAATCGGCTTTGAAGAATTCTGGGCCAGGCAGTAAAGGACTGCCCAAAACGGAAGCATGAAAAAAATCAAACTGAGCCTGACCTTCATGTCCAAGCGGTTGTTCTTATTCCCATTCAATGGTGGCAGGAGGTTTGGTGCTGATGTCATACACCACACGATTCACTCCCTTCACTTTATTAATAATTTCAGTTGAAACACGGGCCAGAAAATCATGGGGCAAATAGGCCCAGTCAGCCGTCATACCATCCAGGCTGGTTACCGCACGCAATGCGATCACATGCGCATAAGTGCGTTCATCTCCCATGACTCCCACACTCTTCACAGGCAAAAAAACCGCTCCTGCCTGCCACACCTGATCATAATATCCCTCGGCTTTCAAAGCAGAGATAAAAATGTAGTCGGCCTCCCTCAAAATACGGAGTTTTTTCGGGGTCACCTCGCCGAGTACCCGAATCCCCAGACCTGGTCCCGGGAAAGGGTGTCTCTTCAAAAAGCTTTCGCTAAGTCCTAGCTCTCTACCCACCTGACGTACTTCGTCCTTAAAAAGCATGCGAAGAGGTTCCACGATTTGTAACTTCATCTTTTGGGGTAATCCGCCCACATTATGATGACTTTTTATCGTAGCCGAAGGCCCTTTCACTGAAACGCTTTCAATAACATCCGGATAAATAGTACCTTGAGCCAGCCATCGTACATTTCGGATACGTTGGGCCTCATTCTGGAAAACCTCAATAAACACCCTTCCAATGATTTTACGTTTTTTTTCAGGGCTGTCCACCCCTCGCAGAGCTTTCAAAAATTTTCCCCCTGCTTTCACACCCCGAACATTTAGGCCCAAATATTTGTAAGAGTCTAGGACTTCTTCATACTCATTAAGGCGAAGTAATCCATTGTCTACAAATATGCCGTGAAGCCGATGACCTATGGCTCGGTGCAGCAGCAGGGCAGCCACCGTACTGTCCACGCCTCCGGACAAAGCCATGACCACATTATCTTGGCCTAGTTCAGAACGAAGATTTTCCACAGTTTCCTGAATAAAATTAGCCGGTGTCCAGTCGCCCCGAAAGCGGGCCATTTTTAAGAAGTTGCGAATAATTTTTTTACCGGGTACACTGTGGACAACCTCAGGGTGAAATTGTAGTCCGTACCATGACCTGCCCATCCTGAAAGCAGCTATTGGAATGTCCTGGGTGGCGGCAATAATTTCTGCTCCGTGTGCTGGTTGACTTATGGTATCGGCGTGAGACATCCATACCACCTGACCGTCTTTAACACCTTTCCACAAAGGATCCTCCTGTTTTATGACAAGACGAGAAGGACCGTATTCCCGCGTTTGGGCCCTATCCACTACTCCCCCGTATTCATGGGTAAGCAACTGGGCGCCATAGCAGATCCCTAACAGGGGCATGTTCTCAAATGCTTTAAAATTGACCTTGGGGGCTCCCTTTTGATGGACGGAATAAGGACTACCGGATAGAATTACAGCCTGAAATCCTTTAAGCTCAGGGAGCTTATTAAATGGATGGATTTCACAGTATACGTGGGCTTCGCGTACACGACGGGCGATCAGTTGTGTGTACTGAGAACCAAAATCAACAATCAAAAGCTTCTGGTGTTGCAAAACGCCGCAAAGGTACGCAACACCATAGCGGTCAAATCAAGTTAGGTTTCAACCTATCAATACACTATATTAATAGTGCCATGAAAATCGTGGTGCTGGTTGTAAATGTCCACTGCCTCCACTCTGTAAACGTATGTACCTTGGGGCACAGATTCACCTTTGTATCGTCCGTCCCAGCGGAAGTGGAAGTCAAAAGATTCAAAAATTTTTTCGCCCCACCGATCAAAAATGGAAATACGGAACTGAGTGATTCCCATACCTTTCACTGAAAAGGCATCATTTAAACCATCTGAGTTGCCGGGAGTGAAGGTGTTGGGAATATATAAGGTCACATCGGGTGAGACCGTTACCAATGCTGTGGTATCATCCTGACACCCGTACTCATTAGTAGCTACTAAAGTTACCTTGTATTCGCCAGGGTTCTGATAAGTGTGTTGAACAGCTTCCAGTGTACTGGTAGTGCCATCGCCAAAATCCCAAAACAGTGTTGAATAACCTGTGGACTGGTTAACCACCTGAATGTGGGGCTGCATGATGCTTACCTGATGGGGATTAAGATCAAAGGCTGCAAACACAGGAGCAGAAACATAGAATGCGCCAGAGGCTGTCAGGGTGTCTGAACATCCCTGGGGAGAGGTAGCCACAAGGGTAAGGCTGTGGCTACCACCAGCCTGGGGGATATACTCTAAAGTCTCTCCTGGCTGTCCCTGGAAAATCTCTGTGCCGGCAGAAGAATTAATATACCAAGTGAGGGTGCCTGATTCGCTGGAAAATGTGGACACATCGGTGACCCAGATAGGTTCTCCCGTACAAGACACAGGATTTTGCAGGGAAAACGCTGCTTCCGGCGTGGGGTGGATGGTTAGAGTTTGAATTGTGGTATCCAGACATCCGTGGTTGGATTGAGCCACAAGACTCACAATATGCTGACCTGGATCCAGATATAGGGAAATGGGCGAGCCATCATTCGATAAAGTATCAAACGTAATGTTTAAAAACTGGTTGTCCACAATCCAATATACAGAATTTATGTACGAGGGGGAATTCACACTAGATGTATTATGGATAAAAGTGGGATAGTCAGAACAAAACCCGGAAATGCTGAAGTCGGCCTGCGGTTTTGGAAAAGGATGAACGAAGTGGATGGCAGTATCTGAGCATCCTTGGTGCGTGGTCACGATGAGAGAAACCCATTGGGGATTAGGATCGGTGAAAACAAACTGAGGATTCTCATCCGTGGAAAGTCCAAGATTGTTGAAGTTCCATTGATAGGAAATGATGGGCTGAAGGGAAGTGGACTGGTTTTGGAACTGATAAGCGGAAAAAACACACTTGTCTGTAAAAGAAAATTGGGCCGAAGGTTTGGGCAAAACATCAAGCCACAATGAGTCTGTGTCCTGACATCCATACACATCAGTTCCAGTTATGTACACGTAGCCTGTGGCGCTAGGAAAGGCCAAATTATTCCCCGTATTTGTAACAGTGCCCAGAGGGAATGAACTTGCGGGCTCCCACTGATAGGTATCGGCTCCTTCTACCATGATGGATACCCCTGTCCCATAACAGGTGGGGTTGGGGAAAGATACTTGAATGTCCAAGGGTGCAACTACAATTTCCTGAGGAGGGAAATTGACCAGGCAGAATTCATTACCTACCTGGGTTCCAAGTGTAACAAAAGGATGATAAGTACCAGTTTGAGGATATTGGTAGTTTGTGTTTTCTCCTACCAAGTATAATCCGCCCTGTCCTGTATTTAATACGTACAGTGTAGCATTAGGGCTGAATATATCGAAGTGAACAACTTGTCCTGGACACGGCGCTGTGTCGCTAATCTTAAGACTATCCAATACAGGCCCTGCTACTGAAAGACTCCCTGTCTCAACGGTGGCCGTATCGGTACATCCATTAGCATCCCAGACTACAAGTACTGGCTGATAGTTGCCAGGTAAAAAATAGGTTGTTGCAGGATTAATCTGTGAGGATGTAGCCCCATTGTCAAAGTCCCATAGATAGGCGACAGCATTGATACTGGCATCATTAAAATTGACAATTACCGGCGGACAGACCTGCTCCACAGGGGGGAAATGGAACTGCGCGGTGGGTTGTGTGATGCTTACAAGCGGGGCTGGTATTTCAAATTCGCAACCATTGATGTCTGTAATTTTAAAGTAGGGCTGAAAATTCCCGGTTTGGTGGTAGGTATGGAAACCTGCCGGACTGTTGATCCCTGTATTGTCCCCAAAATCCCAGGACATACTGGAATAGGTACCACTTACAAAAGCCGCAAATGAAACGGGAGTCCAGGGACATGCTGCAGTAGGAGCTACATCAATCTGAGCTTGTGGGGCTCCCGGATAGAGTTCGTAACCGACCAAGGAATCCACATTCGTGCATTGACCGATAGTGGCTTTCAAGACCACGACGTTGTTATCAAAGTTCTGAAAAGTATGGCTGGGATTGGCTAACGTGCTGGTGGTGCCATCTCCAAAATCCCACAAAATGGAAGCACCAGGACTTACATTGGATTGAAAATGAACGGTCACAGGGCCGCAACCCGAATAACCTGCCACAGAAGCCTGGGCGAGCGGCTTAGGAGAAACTATGACAGGCTTGAATACAGTATCCCTGCAAATGTTACCACTTCCAAAATTAAAGGAACCCACCAGGTAAGGTAAATAATTGCCCGTGTTGGCATAGGTTGTCGTAACAGTGGAAACAGGATTGTTCGCATTGATAGGAATTGAATTGGTGAATTGTCCGTTTCCAAAGAACCACCTTACGGAAGTGAAACCTTGCGTAGCACTGGTGAATGTGACATCCAGCGGCGCGCACCCCCCTTGCGGTGAATAATTAAAGTCCAGAGCAAATTGGCGCACAAAAAAGCTCCTTTTGAATGTATCCACGCAACCGGTTACGGCGTTGGAACTGATTACGTAACTTACATAGTTTGCATTGGGGGCATACGTGTGGGTATAAGAGGATAATCCCAGAACATTTACTACGGATCCATCTCCAGGATATAGCCACAGGCTTGTGGCTGATTGGTCAAAACTGTGAAACTTTACTGTGTTAGAGCCATCGCAGGTGCGATCAATTTTAAAAATCGCAGAAGAGGGTTTTACGATAAGAATTTGAACCGGCGAAGTATCCCCTGGGCAATCCTCCGCAGTTCCCACTAGGGCAATTTCAAAAGTATCCGGATAATAAAAAATTTGACTGGGATTGATTTCTGTGCTGAACACCTGTCCATTTGCAAGCCATGTGAAGAAAGAGCCTCCCACACTTGTGTTGGTGAAACTCACAGGGTAGCCTGCGCACACAACAGTAGGGTTCATTGTAAAGGAGGGATTTACCTGGCCCACTCCGATATTCACAAGATGATCTTCCGAAACTGTATCCACACAACCCTGAGCCGTGGAAGCCACCAAAGTAGCCCCAAAAGGACCGGCGGTAGTAATAATAACGGTTGGATTAGCCGCTGTGGAAGTGGTACCATTTGAAAAAGTCCAGAGGTAGCTAACCAATGGTTGATTATTAAGATTTGAGGTGGCCGAAAACGTCACAGTCTGCGGCACGGAACAGGCCGATGAGATGCTGCTTGAAACTGATATCTCTAATGGCTGCACCTGCAAGAGATTAGGAATAAATAGGGTATCCTTGCACCCATATTGATTTGTGGCAATCAATCTCACATTGTAGTTGCCATATGAATTCACAGTAATGGTGGGGGCGGCTTGGGTTGAGTTGGGCGAGGCACCTCCAAAATGCCATAGATAACTGCTTGCCCCCACCGAAGTATTGGTAAAGGAAAAGGTGGCCGGCAGCTGACAAGATGAAGTGGGATTCACAGTGAAATTGGCATCTGGATTGGGATGCACTGTTACGTTGGCCGATGCAGTAGCTGTGCAATTGCCGTTTGTGACCTGGAGGGTGACTGTATAATTGCCTGGGTTATTATAAGAAAAAGTTGGATTGGATTGGGTAGAGCTCTGCCCGTTTCCAAAATTCCAGAGGAAAGAGGAGCCCACCGGCCCTGATTGGTTAACTGTCTGAATTTGCTGTCCGGGACAAACGGAAGTGGACGATAACTGGAACCCGGCTGTAGCTACAGGAGTTACCGTAATATAATTAGGAATATAATGAGTATCCACACAACCTGATTGTGGATCAATGGCCACAAGAGTTACGCTGTATGCGCCCACAGCGTTATATGTAACAGTGGGATTGACCTGCGTAGAGGTTTGACCATTGCCAAAATTCCAGAAAAATTGAGTTCCTGCGGGTGCCGTGCTTAGATTTTGAAAGGTCACTTGGAAAGGGGTCTGACATGAGTTAGTCACAGGTGCTTGAAAGTTGGCCACTACATTAGGAGGATTCACTACAGCTACCACATTTTGCGAGTAAAAGCTTTGGCAACCATCCGAAGAAGTCACCACTAAGGTGACTCCAAAAGTGCCAGGGGTGGAGTAAGTGTAACTGAAGGATTGAAGATTTTGGGTTGTGCCATCTCCCATGAGCCACTGATAGCTGGTAATGGGTGCATTCCCTGGTACGGCGGTAGCAGTGAATTGAATGGATTGTTGCCCGCAGGCATCATAAACCGGAATTGCCGTAAAGGAAGATTGGGGCCCTACATTAACCTGTATCCCAGAAAGTGTAGCCGTGGCTGTTTGCCCCCCGCAAGTGACGGTGAGGGTGACGTTATAAGTACCTACAGTATTATAAAAAGCTACCGGATTTGCCTGATTGGATGTGTTGCCATTCCCAAAATTCCATAGATACGCGACCTGTCCATTACATCCTGTTACCTGACTTTGAAACTGAATGGCCAAAGGAGCACAACCGCTTGTCTGTGAGGCAGATATGGACACGGAGAGCTGTTCCCAGGATTTGTGGTTACAGAATAACGTAGTTGCAAGTAAAAAGAAATAAAAAGGTATATTTATGATTTTCGGATTTGCCTTGTAATTCATAAAATAAATCAACTCTACCTTCAAAGTTTTTGCGCATTATAATTGGGTCCTTCATTTTTAATAATAAATAACCCAATAAATTAAGATCATTTTGGTTCGCCAATCAAATAAATATTTATTAACATTTTCTCCAAACTATACAAATCAGATAGATATTGAATAAAAATTACTATATTTTGATAATCAATATGTTATTGTTTTATCCGAGAACTCCCATGGCATCCTAAAATGTTTTTAAACTTTGTATACTACCAGGTAGTCTTTTATTTATTTTGACTAGTAAATTTTTAATGTATTTATACACAGCTATTTGTTTTAATAAAGACGATTTTTGACTTTATAACAAATAGAATTTTAGGACAAAATTTGATTAATTTATGTAAATCTTCTTTTAATAAAATTTATGATAAGCTGGATTGTGATGATAAATATAATGTTTTTGTTTTAATTTTATTATCAAATCAAACATCCCGTTATTTTAAATTTGTTTGAAATGATTGAAATTTTAATTATTTGATGATAAAAATTTTACATGTTATTTTCTTGACGGCATAGCGTAAGAAAAATTAGAATAATCGGAATTCTTTTTTAAAAGGATTGAAGGGAGGAGTGACGACCTTTTTCACTCTTTATTACATTATCCAACTAACACAAATTCACATTTTCTCAGGGAGTCATTGGTGGGTAGGTCGCTCATTCTCAAGGCATCCTTTATCCAAGGAATCTACATACGTAAATTTCTTTTAATTTTACACGGCTATGGAACGACGTGCATTCATCAAAATGGCCGGCCTTTCGCCTTTAGCCTTAAAATTGCCTATTGGGTCCAGTGGACCTGGGTACTATCACGACCATTTCACCCTGCCTCCTCTCCCGTATCCCGCTAGTGCTTTGGAGCCTGTGATAGACACCCAAACCATGGAAATTCACCACGGGCGACATCATAAGGGTTATGTAGAAAACTTGAACAAAGCTTTGGACTATGCTGGCATTCACACCGATGATATCATGGACATTCTCAGCCGCACGTCCACTTTGGACGAACGTATTCGCAACAATGCCGGCGGCCACTGGAACCACAGTTTTTTTTGGCCCCTGATGCGGCCCCCCCGGGAAAACAATGTCCCTGAAGGCATAGTAAGGGACGCTATTCAAGGGAGCTTTGGCAACTTCGCCAGCTTTCAAGAACTGTTCAAAAAAGTGGCCATGGGCATATTCGGTAGCGGTTGGGCCTGGCTCATAAAAACCTCCTCCGGTTCGCTTGAAATTACCTCTACCCCCAACCAGGACAACCCTCTTATGGATGTGGCCAAAGAGCGAGGTACCCCTATCCTGGGCTTAGACGTTTGGGAACATGCTTATTACCTTAAATATCAGAACAAACGTGCCGACTATATTGATAACTGGTGGAAAGTAGTCAACTGGGACACAGTGGCCGAAAATCTAAAAGGTTGAAATGGTTTTTTAAAAATTCATTTTACCTTTGCAACTCCTTCAAGGGTGGTCTGGTAGTTCAGCTGGTTAGAATGCCGCCCTGTCACGGCGGAGGTCGCGGGTTCGAGTCCCGTCCAGACCGCTCATACCTTAGGTTCCTTTGCGGAAGCTTTTTATTTTTCTATGGGAGGGTGGGCCTTCCTATAAAGGATATCTAGCCATTCCACCAAAAGCCCGAATACCAATGCAAAGTACAGGTGCTCCTTTTCAAAGGGATGCCAGCGCACTCCTTCAAAAAAAAGATGGGCTCCGATAAGCACTAGGAACAAAAGGGCAAGCATCCTTATTCCTGGAAACCGATTGATGAAATCACTCACATATCCCGATGCCACCATCATAAAAATCATACTTACCACCACTGCAGCAATCATCAGCTTCACATCATCTACAAGGCCTACAGCTGTTAAAATTGAATCAAAGGAGAATATCATATCAATAAAAATTATCTGGGCTACTACGGACCGGAATTTGCTTTTTTTGGGGGGCTGGGTAGGTCCGGGATCTTTTATTACCACTCCGGTGGGTTCCGGCTCTTCCCGACCACTCACTTTGAGGACTATCTCTTTCAAGGTTTTAACCACAAGGAATACCCCGCCAGCTACTAAGAGCAAATCCCTCCCGCTGAATGAAAATAATCCTTCTGCTTCCCCCCAAGTTAATTTCAGAAAGTTTTCGCCCCACAGCCCCACTGAAACCAGCGGTTTGGTTAGTCGGGCAATCCAGGCAATTCCCAGCAACATGCCAATGCGCATCAGCAGAGCCAACGATAGGCCTATCACTCGGGTGCGCTGCCGAAGTTGCCGCGGCACCTTTTCAGTGAGTATGGAAATAAATAGTATATTGTCTACCCCCAGCACAATCTCCATGCCCACCAGGGTAACCAAACTAATAAGCACCCCAGCGTCCATGGTTTGGTTTCAGGGCTTATACCGCTGATTCAAGCGCTCCACCACCTCCGCCGTGATATCAAGCCGGGGATTTTTGTAAAAAATACTTCCGTTGCGCTGGTAGCCTAAAATAAAGTCCACCTTCCTATTCTTGGCGTATTCGCTCATAAAACCCTCAAGTGTATCCGCCAGCATCAGCACAAGAGCTTGCTCCTCAGCCAGCGCTTCTTGCTGAAAACGTTGCTGCAGTTCCAGCAATTCCTGCTGCATCTTCATCAGGTTTTCTTCGGCCTTGGCCTGTTCGCGTTGCGTCATGAGGGGCAATTCTTTCTGATACTTTTGGACCGCAGCTTCGTAGGCTGCCTGCTTGGTTCGGAGCTGTCTCTCCCGGCTGGTGTTCCTTTCTTCCAGAAATTTCCTTTTATCCTCAGCTAGGGTGTAGCCACTCAAAACCGAATCCGTATCAATGTAAAGTATCACCGCAGCTTGCGCGGTACTATCCTGGACCCAGCCGATTTGGCAACGTTTTTTCTCTTTCCACTGCGTATAAGTGAGCCAGCCGCAGACGGCCGTCAGCCCCCCCAGCCAAATGACCATTATTCTGTTCATTACCCCGCAAAAGTGCAACATTTGGAAATTTCGTTAGTAGGCAGCCAATATTATGATGCGGTTGCTTTCTTCTTTTTTGGCCTCCCTTCCGACTCTCAAGACTTCTAACTTTGCAACCTTATGCTTGAAGAGCTTAGTGATCAGGAAAAAGAGCGCCGGCATAAACTGGAAAAAATAAAGACTTTAGGCATTGATCCCTATCCGGCCGAGGCTTTCTCCACTACACACTCTTGTTACCAGGTACGCCATAGTTTTGATGACGGCCAGGCCGATCTGTGGCAAGGTGTACGCCTTGCCGGACGTCTCATGAGCATTCGCGACATGGGGAAAGCCATTTTCGCTGAACTTATGGATCAATCGGGCCGCCTTCAGATTTACCTGCGCCGCGACGACCTCACCCCGCCTGAACGTCCCTGGTTTTTTGACACATTTGTTAAAAAACTGCTGGACATTGGCGATATAGTGGGCGTAGAAGGTTTTGTGTTTCGTACCCGCATGGGGGAGGTCACGCTGCACGTTCAGTCGCTTACCATGCTATGTAAAGCGTTGCGGCCGCTGCCGATCGTAAAGGTGGACGAAAAAGGACAGGTACATGATGCCTTCACAGATCCGGAAAAGCGTCAACGAATGCGGTATGTGGATCTGCTTGTCAATCCGGGCGTACGGGAGGTGTTCCTTCAACGCACGGCCATTATACGGGCCATGCGCGAGTTCTTTGACAGCCACGGATGCCTAGAAGTAGAAACCCCCATCTTACAGCCAATTCCTGGCGGCGCCGCGGCCCGGCCCTTTATTACCCATCACAATGCCCTGGATATACCTCTTTACCTTCGCATCGCCAACGAACTCTACCTCAAACGTTTGATCGCCGGCGGCTTTGAGCGCGTTTATGAATTTGCCAAGGACTTCCGCAATGAAGGTATTGACCGCACCCACAATCCAGAGTTCACCATGTTGGAAATCTACATTGCATATAAGGATTATTACTGGATGATGGACTTCGTGGAGGAACTCCTGGAGCACGTGGTTCAAAAAGTTTTTGGTACAACCACCATCCTCTATGGTGGTCATCAGCTCAGCTTCCGCAGGCCATTTCAGCGCCTCACCTTTCGCGAGGCCCTTCTTCGTTATGCAGGAATAGACTTTTTGGAATCCACTGAAGAACAGTTGCGTTCCTTTTGTCGTTCTCATGGTCTAAATCATGAACCTAGCATGGGACGGGGCAAGCTTATTGATGAGATTTTCAGTGCGTTGTGTGAGCCACACTTTGTGCAGCCCACCTTCATTATGGACTACCCAGTGGAAATGAGCCCTTTGTGTAAAAGACACCGACAGAATCCTGCCTTGGCAGAGCGTTTTGAGCTGATGATTACCGGAAAGGAAATTGCCAATGCCTATAGCGAGCTAAACGATCCCATTGACCAGCTGGAACGCTTCCGCGAACAGGCGCTCCTCAAGGAAAGAGGGGATGATGAAGCTATGTTCATAGACTACGATTTTGTTAGGGCTTTGGAGTTTGGCATGCCTCCCACGGCAGGAATGGGGATAGGCATCGACCGTCTGGTGATGATCCTCACAGGCCAGAATTCAGTCCAGGAAGTGCTTCTATTTCCGCAGCTCCGACCCGAAGCTAAAGCGGGCAGTTAGGAAGGGAGCTCTAAGATGAAAGTAGTACCAATGTTGGGTTCGCTTTCCACGGAAATGGAACCTCCCATGGCCTCCACTTGCGTTTTGGTAATGAATAGACCAAAACCACGTGCTTGTGGATGGTTGTGAAAGGTTTTGTACAAGCCGAAAATTTTATTTTTTGCACGTTTTAAGTCAATACCTAGCCCATTATCCTTAAATTTTATAATAGTTCTATTCCCTGATTTGGTGGCATGAATTTCAATCACCAGAGGCCTTTCCGGTGATCGGTATTTTAAAGCATTTGTAAACAGGTTTAGAAGAATACTGTTTAGATATGCGGGTACTACATTCACCTTTATATTATGAGGTACATACAGCTCCACCCGGGCGCCGGTTTCCACAATTTCATGAATTAGGGTGTCTTTGATAATGTTTATTTCATCTTTAAGGTTAACAGGCACGCTGGGTTGGGGAAATTCTTTTTTGATGTTCAGAATCTGGTTGAGATCCTCTATGGTGATACCCAAATTATTAATTGCTTTAGCGATGAGATCCAAATAATTCTCTTTTTCCTTGGGATCGAGGGACATTTGATACAAATTCATCAGCCCTTGCATGTTAGCATAATGGGAGCGGATATTGTGCGATATGATGTAAGCGAAATTTTGGAGACGCAGATTTTGCTCTTCAGTTAGGTGAAGCAATTCTTTTGTTTTTTCATAGGCCTTCATCAGCTCCGTTACATCGTAACCAAATCCCATTATAATGGTTTTTTCAGAACGGTCATCAGTTGTTAATCGGAATTCCCATTGAATAAATTTTTTAATTTTTTTATTCTCGGAAAATACTTCTAAAGTAACGGTTTCCGCAGAGGGATTCCCCTCAAACATTTTGGTCAGCATTTCCATCAGTTGGGCTCCTTCCGTATACCCGATAAATTTCTTAATAGAGGGAGGGCCCGATAGGATAGGGGGTACAAAGTCGTTGGTGAATAGATCATTGGCAAAGATTATCCTCCCTTTTTCGTCCAGCTTAATCACATATACGGATTGATTTTCTACAAGGGACTTATAGTAGGATGCCAGTTTCTTAGCCTCTGCGTTGGCTTTTTCAAGGGCTTCTTCAATTTTTTTAATTTCCGTGATGTCCATAGCCATCCCGAGCACGGCTTCTAGTTCCCCATTGGCTCCAATAAGCGGGGCCATGGAGGTTTTTGTCCAGCGAAAGCCACCCCCTTTGGCCTTCACTTTGTGGGGAGGGGTTTCTACCATACATCTATGCGTTTTAAGCTTACTAAAAAGTTCACGAATGCTATCCTGAAAATCCTTATGAACAAAGTTTAATAGTTGTTTTCCTACAAGATCTTCAGCCTTAAATTCATAATAATTTTTTACGTTTTGGGATATATAAGTTATCTCCCCTTTGGTGTTTGTAACGAATATGACGCCAGGAGCACTGTCCACAATTGTTCTGAAGCGGATCTCGCTTTTCTGGTATTCCAGCTCCTTTAATTTCTTTTCGTGGATATCCTGAATGATACCGAATAACTTCTTGCAATGCCCGTTTTCCATCACTGGAACAGTGGTAACTGCCAGCCACTTCTGCTTGCCACTGCTCGTTGTAAAAAGGATTTCAGTCTCCGAACGTTTTCCTG
>JANWWQ010000030.1 GCA_025055635.1 Flavobacteriales bacterium | reverse complement strand
ATGGTTACGGCGATGGGCTTATCGGAGGTGACCACACTGCCGCCTAATTGGCTGGCCGCTGAAGTGCCGGTAGCTGCAGCCGAATAGGTTTGTCCTTTGTTCAGAACCACTTGGTACGGAACGCCTGCAGGGTGGCCCACAACATTTTGGGAAGGCGTTATAGTCACGGTTGTATTATCCTCGGTGGCCACAATATCAATGGCCGTTAACGCCGGAGGATTATAGGAGCCATTGGACCAAAAATTATTAAAGGGGATCCGAAAATCCGTGCCCAACGCATTGCGGCCCTTCAAGGCAAATATTTCTGGGTTACATTGACAGGAAGTGAATACCTCATAATAGGCCGAAATGATCTGATTGCTCCGAATGCGATAGCCATAGTTCAAGACCTGATCGGGAGGGGTGTTTTCCGTTGTAGCCAGAAAAGCGGAAAGGTCCACCGTTTGACTGGAGTTGGGCGGAATAGTCACCGTGATAGGCGTGAAGGCAGGGTTGGCCGGCTGGTCAATGGTGACGGTGGCGCTGTTAGCAAAGGAAGACAAACGTAAGTATACCGGCGAGTCACCGTGAGCCGAGGTGACTTCCGGAGCCACAAACCAAAATAATGTGTCTTTTTGGCTTTGTAACGAGAAGGTCGGAATTAAGGCAATAAATCCGCCAATTAAGAATTTTCTATTCAGCATGCCAGGGGAGAGATTTAGGTAGCAAAGTTAGCTCCTATTCCCGATGCCGAAAATCTTTAAACGAAAGAAAAGTTTCTCAAATAAATATCTCAGAAATTTAAAAAATCTCACCACGAACTAAACACTATTAATTTACATTCTAAAAAGTTAAATGTTTTTTCACAAAAAATTCAGTTCAGATGTAGAATCTGAATCAATGTGAAGAATGATTTTATCGGCTTTGAGCCAGGAAATAAAACGAGATTTTAGGCATGCTAATTTTCAAGGAAAATTCATTGGAATAAGTTTTTATAAAATGAAGCCTGTAAAGTATATAAATAAAAAAGGACGAAAATTTTCGTCTTTTTGCTGTATATTAATTTTGTATTCCAATAAATAAGAGAATTTATATTTAACTTTTGATCCAAGTTTTTTTCCCTTAAGTTATTAACACCTATTATTAAAACAATTCCATATTTTTAATGTGCTTTGCCTAAATTTTTTTTCTGTAGTAAATTTGTTTAATATTTGTTAATGATCAAGAAATAAAAAACATTTATTTTTCTGTTAAATGATTCCCTACAATACTGGAATTCTTTAACTTCGAGTCGTAATAAAGGAGGGTTAATAAAATTTCCCGTATTATCAAAATGATTTGATTATTCCAAGAAAATTGAAGAAAACTAATAATATTTCTTATTCTGGCAGATAGGCTATGATTAAATTTATTTTAATTCTTTAATTTTTGCGAGAATAATTAGCATATTTTTCTCTTATTATGCTGAGTTATTACAAAATCTTCCATAAATGTCAAATTTAAATCAATTAAATTTTCATTTGAAATATGAAGAATATCAATTTATGATAAAGTGAGATACTTAAAACATTAAATCGAATTTTAAATAACTCAAAACGACTAAGAATTCAATTAATTATTCAAAAAATTCAGCCCTTGAAATAAGGTAAAATTTTACGATAAGAGATTTAGAATTAAATATTAATTAATCAAAAAACTATCATTTCACGACGAAATTTTTTTACGAAACCGAGGCCTGAAACACCGGTATGGGTTCATATTGGGTTTGAGCGTCCAAGACCGCCACGGCGGTAAGATTGACGATTTCCCGCACGGAGCATCCTATCTGCAGGATGTGAACGGGCTTGGCCATGCCCATCAGGATGGGACCGATGGCATCGGTGAGGCCGAAACTCTGTAAGAGCTTGTAAGCGATATTGCCGGAGTCCAGATCGGGGAAAATGAGCACATTGGCGCCCTTTTCGGCTAAAGGCGAAAAAGGAAATACGTCCTGGAGCATGGCCGGATTGACGGCAAAGTTGGCTTGCATTTCGCCGTCTATCAGGAGCTGCGGATACTTCTCACGCAAGATAGCAGCGGCTTTTGCCATTTTCTCCGCAACCGCCCCCCCAGAGGAACCGAAGTTGCTATAGGAGAGCAGCGCTATACGCGGTTCAATATTGAAACGTGACACCGTTCGGGCTGCGGAAAGAGTAATATCCACGATATCCTCCGCATCCGGATTAATATTGGTGGTGGTATCAGCCAAAAAGTACACTTCGTGCTTAGTAGGAAGGGCATACATCCCGGCCACACGACGAACGTCGGGGCGTGGACCGATTACCTGCAAAGCAGGAACAAGAGTCTCAGCATACTTGCGGGTGAGTCCGGAGATGAAACCGTCCGCAAGACCGGTTTCCACCATCATCAGTCCAAAATAAGTGCGCAGCTTTAAAAGGCGTTCGGTTTCTTTAAAAGTGAGGCCTTTGCGCTGGCGTTTTTTATAGAGAATGTCGGTAAACTTTCGGCGCAATTCCTTCTCTTCATTCACATCCATGATGATAGCCTGGGGCAGTTCAATAGCATATTCGGCCATCAGTTTCTGAATCTCTTCCTTTGACCCGAGAAGGATGGGTTGAGCAATACCTTCTTCACAAATAATTTGTGCCGCCTTAATTATCTTATATTCATTACCCTCAGCAAACACAATTTTTTTGGGAGCCCTACGGGCTTTCTCCATCAAATTGCGTAAAAAACTATTGCTAATACCCAGTCTGTTCTTGAGTTGCTCGCGGTATTCTTCCCAATCTGTAATGGGTTGGCGGGCAACTCCACTTTCCATTGCTGCGCGGGCCACAGCAGGGGCCACGGTGTATATGAGGCGCGGATCTACCGGTTTTGGGATGATGTAATGGCGGCCAAAAGAAATATGCGGCTCGTTGTACACCTGATGAACAATCTCGGGCACTGGCTGACGGGCCAGGTCAGCCAAGGCCCTTACGGCGGCCAGCTTCATTTCCTCATTAATGCAGGTAGCCCGCACATCCAATGCCCCCCGAAAGATGAAAGGGAACCCCAGAACATTGTTGACTTGATTGGGATAGTCACTGCGTCCCGTAGCTACAATTATATCATCACGGGAGGCAATGGCCTCTTCGTAGCTAATCTCAGGATCTGGATTGGCTAGCGCAAAAACAATAGGATTGGGGGCCATTGTGCGCAGATCATCTGCCGTCAGGATATTGCCCACCGAAAGTCCAACAAAAACATCGGCTCCATTTAAAGCTTCGCGCAACGTGTGGACGGGTCGGTGCGTAGCAAAAAAGGCCTTATGAGGATCAGAAGGCAACCGATCAGCCCGAATAACACCTTTACTGTCCACCATCACGATATTTTCCTTGCGGACTCCCAGCGAAAGAAACAGGCGCGCACAAGAAATAGCGGAAGCACCAGCGCCGCTAAACACTACTAACACATCTTCGGCTTTTTTCCCGGCCAGCTCTAAGGCGTTGATCAAGGCCGCACCGGCGATTATGGCGGTACCATGCTGATCATCGTGCATGATGGGAATACGCAGCTCCTTTTTGAGGCGTTCTTCAATTTCAAAACAATCAGGGGCTTTTATATCCTCCAAATTGATTCCTCCGAAGGTGGGCTCCAAGGCTTTGACCGCCGCTACAAATTCATCCACCGTGCGGGCATTAAGTTCCAGATCAAAGGCATCAATATCAGCGTAAATCTTGAATAAGAGTGCCTTGCCTTCCATGACAGGCTTGGAGGCCTCAGGACCAATATCCCCCAAACCCAGCACAGCCGTTCCGTTGGAAATAACGCCCACCAGGTTGGCCCGCGTCGTATACCGGTATACACTTTCCTTGTCACGGGCAATTTCCTGACACGGTATCGCCACTCCCGGAGAATACGCTATGGACAAGTCGCGTTGGCTGGTAGTGGGTTTGGAGGGCACTACTTCCAACTTGCCCGGTCGTCCCTGGGCATGGTAATCCAAAATTTCTTTAGAACTAATCTTTCTGAATCCCATAGATATTATTGTTCTGTGGTTAGTGAATCACACGCTATGTGAATACCGTTTACGTAGTTTTCTATGACTTTTAGTTCGGTGGCCGCTTCGGCTCCGGCAAATCCCTGCAAATGAGAATAATTCACAATTTGATTGTAAAGTAAACGTATGCGGCTGGCATATGGCATATAGCTCCAATGCCACTTTTCCTCCTCGTAGCCCGTAGTGCGTCCAGTAGATCGGGCTGTGTACACCTGGCAAAATCCAAACCGGTGGGCGTTTCGCATCAGCCAATTATATTCTTGGAGACCCGGAGCCGATTGAAAATAGCCTTCCTCCACAGCGTTGATGTCCACGTCGGTACCCCAATGGTGACGGCTGGTGCCGGGCATGGCGCTATAACGCATAATGAGTCTTGCCCGTTCCAAAGGGGGAACATTTTCATGGTGTAAGTTACGCCCCTCTACAAGCCGTCGGCCAAACCACTTATCCTCCCAAATCTGTTTTTGTTTATCAAAGGTGCGAGTGGCACTCAATACCTTAAGAATAATTCCATCTTTTTGGGCGGCCTGGGCCATCCTGACGAAGGCCCGCACCACTGGAAATAAAAGCCGGGCTCCTTTTTGCAGGGTAAGAGTTTCGGGCACCGTCATAAAATAGGGCTCCGTTTGAGGATCAAAGCGACCTGTAAGAAATTCTACCCGGCTCAGAAAACTGTCAGGTATCTCAAGGGTGTGCCTCAAAAAAGGAAACACTCTAGGCGACTGGGTGCCAGCGACAGCCGTACATAGGCCCATGAGCGCCTTCAGCATACTTTTGCCGACGAAAGTAGGATATTGAGAGGAACGCTGCACAGCAGGATCCTATTTTTACTGTCTGTAAAAATTTTTTGGGGCCTTTTTCTCTCGTGCCGGAACCCCACTGGAGATAGCCAGCTACCCGAAGGCATACAGTTTGATTACTACGGCCAGAAAAGCCCAGATTCAGCCTGGTACCCTTTATGGGTGTATGGCTCCGCGTCAGATTATCTACCCGATGATCCTAGGGGACTGGCCGGCGCTCTTGATGACGATACCTCCACCGCCTGGCTTACAAAACCTGGCTGCGGTTACCAGGCTGAATTTGTCCTTTGGTTTGACAACTTACCGGCCAGCGCAGTCACTCTGGCCTTAGGTCGGTCCCTGTGGTTTTCCTGTCCGGACACGCTGTGGGTACAATGGAATGATGATCCCCCCCAAATTTATGGGCCTGTGGCCACGATCCGGGGCTCTTCTCCTTTGTATCGGCTGCTGGTTCGCTTAGGCCACATTCCTTACTGGAATTATTATCTGTTTCCCGAACGTCCGGATTCCTCTCGATCGTTTGTGACGGCCGATCATCGGACAGGTTTTTTATTCAACAGCAGGCCGGCGGGCATCCAGCGCTTAGAATTCAGAGACCAAAATGGCCGAAAAATACCCGTCAAAGCCCCGCGTTCCGTGGGTATGAGTGTCCGGGATAAAAACGGAACCCTCCTTCCATTGCTCACAGCCGCATGGACAGACGGTTCCACGGATACCCCTGAACCAGCCAATCCTGACACCCTCCCATCCCATCTCACTCTAACTCTAGAGCGACCCTTGACGATTACTGGGTTGCGCCTCCTTCCCTCCCCCCCTCTGAAGGATCGTCAGGTTTCTCTGCGATTAGGTCTGCTCGGCGCAACTGCCTCCCAGCTATCTCCTCTCCCTGCGGGGTCTCTTGGAAACATTTACTCTCTTCCTCGTCCCATCAGAGGTTCCCACTTTATATTGCTCAGGCCCCCAGGATTTTACCTGCCCGGCCAGATTATTGTCCTCACCGACCAGGGACCTGTATGGCCCTCTCCTCCTCTTTCCAAAAAGCCCCTCTCACCTTTGTCACAAGACAGCGTCCACCTCCAGTCCTTCCTACCGGAGCTGAAAATTCTCTTCAACACCTGGATATCCCACCAGATTAATCACCATTATTACAAAGACAGCCTAAGCAAATGCTTTCGCAAGGAGGCCTTAGCGGCCGATACCCTGCCCCTGCGGTGGAGTACCCTGGAGCAGGCTCTTCTCCTTCTGGATGATGGACGGCTTCACTTACGAATTACCCACAAAGCTGGTACCTATCAGCCCCTGCAGACTGATACAACTCAGGAAAACCGCTATTATGGACGCTGGCAATTGGGCGGTTGTGAAAAAAAACACTGCAAACTGAGAGTCTCGTTGAGAAGCGTTTCTCCCGATGAACCTTTTGGACCTGGAGGTAAAGCAACTTTATTTCAATCGGCTACGCTGACTATCTCTCCAACCGAAATTTACTTGGACAGGCCCCAGGTTAGAATTCCTTTACCCTACCACCCAAACTCCGCTTCCCTTGAATAAGTTGCGAACATCCATATGGGGAGCAGGCCTCCTAACAGCGGCCATGCTGGCAAGTATCTTGAGTAACCACACAAGGACTGACAGGGGGATTTTCACCCACTGGAATCTTGAAAAGGTGATCAGTTGGGACAATTTTGGGTACTATTTGTGGCTTCCGGCCTGGGTGATCTATCGCGATCCTTGGTTGAAAGAGCCCTGGCTCAAGGAGATCTTTGAAAAGTACAAACCCTCCGACACGCCTTACCAAATCTTTGAAGGTCTGGAGGGTAAAAAGGTTTCCATATATCACCCGGGCTTGGCTTTGATCTCCCTGCCAGCATTTGCCGCCGGACACCTCATAGCTCTCCTAACGGATCAACCGACGGATGGTTTTTCTTTACCTTACAGATGGTCACTTTTAATATGGAGCGTGCTTCTTTTAGGAGTGGCTTTTTATTGGATTTTAGATACACTCGTCCTGTACTGCCGTATTTACAAACCTGTCCTTTTTCTGTTGTTGTTTGTACTTAGCTCCAACATCCCCGCTACCATAGGTCTGAATGGGTTCGGCGTGCATACCGCCGGATTTTTCCTCATGGCCTTATATGTGAAACTGCTGCATGATGCCTTGCAGCACGGATGGAAAGGTTCGGCCACTTTGGCTTTGGCTATTTGGGTAGCTCTAGCCCTTCTTACCCGTCCTCCTGTGGTATTGTGGGCTGTCCTAGCATTACCACCCTGGTGGGAGTACGCTCGTCAACACCTTGTGCGGAGGTTGGTCATTTCCTTCTTTTTTATGATAATTTCTATGGTGCCGTTTCTCATCCTGTTGATTTACTGGAAAAAGGCCACTGGATATTGGACTTTAAACCTCCACCGCGAGGTATTTGACTGGTGGAGACCCCGTTGGAAGTGGTTTCTTTTTTCCGCCCGTAACGGGTGGTTGGTGTATTCTCCGGTGTTTTTCTTTTTACCGATAGCCTGGTATTTCTGGTGGGAAGCCCGTAAGTCCGTAGCCCTCATAGGGGCACTAGTGTTGTTCATTATAATTTGGCTTCACAGCGCATGGGAATGCTGGCATTATGGCGGAGGATATGGCCAACGCACCATGACCGATTATTATCCAATATTTATCGTTTCAATGGCCTTTGCTTGGAACGCGGCATGGCAAAGCGGCGAGCTTTTTATCCAAAGAGGCATTATATGGCTATTTGCAGGGTTGGCAGCCTGGAACGCATTTCAAACCCTGCAATATGTCCGGGGAATTCTTACACCTTCCCGCAACACATGGTCTTTCTTGCGTTGTCAAAGCCTGAAATGGTATCCAGATCCAAAATGCATCTCCCTTCTTTATCAGGAAGCTCCTGACAAAATCGTGTCTCTGGATGATATTTCCATGGAGGAGTACGACACCTTCACGATTTACCACCAGGAGTGGCCTGCAGGAGAACCAGGATACAAATCAGGGTGGGAATTTTCCACTCCAGGTTTTAATTATTATTATCTAGACCTGGCCAAAGCCGACCACCATGTTTATGTGGTTGAAGCACGAATTTTATGCCGAGATTCTCTCCCCAGGACCCTTCTGGGAGTTGGTTATCTAGAGAGTAGAGGCCGTATGCTCCTTTATCAAGCCTATCCTTTTTCAGAAACCATTCGGCACGGAGACACTGTGCATTGCTCCATGGGATTTGTAATAGGAGAAAATTTCACCCCAGACGACAAAGTGCGGTTTTATCTCTGGAATCGCATGCGGATACCCTTGTATTTGATAAGCTTACGCGTGGTGCTCGCGGTGCCGCGTTCTGCACCGATGTATGTAATCCATTAAAAATAGCAGGAAATTCTCTAATTTTAATAATTATTATTTTTAAAATTTGATAAATATTATGCGAAAAAATATCAGTCTCTTGTTATTACTTCTGGAGGCAGGCTCAACAGTGGGTCAGCCCTATCGTTTTGGCCTTGCGAGCATTGAACCGACAGATAGCATTTTTTCAGTAATAACCCAAGCCGGACTTCTGGATTGCGGTGTGGAATATCGGCCTGGAGTGGGCTTGTGGGGCTATTTTCCCGTTCAGGTGATATCGCAGCTACCTCCCTCAAAATTTATAGAATTTTCTATGCCTCCCTTTTCCAATGCAAAATCGTCAGGAACTGAATGTGAAAAAATTAAATTCCCTTATGTATTTTCTTTTGAATTGGGTTCTATGGGTGGTTTTTACACATTAGAACAGGTGGACACACAATTTATGCAATTGCAACAATATTTTCCACAATATGTATCCCCAGCGTATACCGTGCCAGGCGTCACAACCCACCAGGGCAGGCCTTTAAAATATTATCGCATCTCTGACAATTCTACCGTGGATGAGGACGAAAGAGCGATATTTTACGGAGGGGCCATTCATGCGCGAGAACCTCTGAGCGTATCCAGTATAGTGTATTTTTTAAGATATCTCCTAGAAAATGTAAATACCAATCCGCTCATTAAATTCTTACTTGATAATACAGAAATTTATGTGATGCCCATCATCAATCCGGATGGGTACTACTATAACCAAACCACCTATCCGATGGGCGGGGGGATGTGGCGCAAAAACATGCGCAACAATGGGGATGGCACCTTTGGCGTGGATTTGAATCGAAATTTTCCCTATGCATGGGGATGGGACGATCTGGGCTCTAGCCCTGATCCGGCCTCATATACGTACCGTGGGCCAGCTCCTGCCTCTGAACCCGAAGTTCAGGCCGTGATGTGGCTCATGACACAGGAAAAATTTCATTATAGCCTGATGCACCATACCTATGGAAACTGGCTTATCCACCCTTGGGGCTATATTGACCAGAATTGCCCCGATTCAACCCGTTTTAAGGCATCGGCTTCTTTCATGGTGAAACAAAACAATTTCACTTATGGCACAACAGCCCAGACCGTAGGTTATTTGGCAAACGGAAATTCAGATGATTATGCTTATGCCGACGTGTCCTATAACAAGCCTTCCATTCTGGGATTAACTCCGGAAACGGGCACTTATTACGATGGATTCTGGCCCATCCAAGACCGCATTGAACCGCTCTGCCGTCAAAATTTATGGTTGAATCTGGCCCCTCTGTTATTGCTTTACCCCATTTTATGGCACGACCTGAAACCTCCTTACATCCTGCCGGCAGGGCAGGTTGTAAACATTCCGTTTACTCTCACCCGTCATTCTGACTCCAATGCGGTTTTTGTACGCACCTTTACTAGTTTGAGTCCTCTCATCACTATCCCTGCCGCTCAAGCTGTACGCCAAATAGTTCATCCTCCTCTTATGAGCCCCTTACCAGATACTTTGCCCCTCCATGTGGCCGCTAACGTCCCTCAAGGCGCCACAGTTCAAGTGGTGGTTAGCATTTCTAACGGATTTTTTACCCTGCGCGACACTTTCCTTTTTGCCTTGGGGACTCCAGATACTGTGTTTAGGACATCCTGTGATATTTCCTCTTTGGAAACATTTTCAACAAATTCCAACTGGAATTACACCAATGAACAATTTGTATCTCCGCCCACATCCCTCACGGATTCTCCCGGGACCAACTACATGTCCGAAGCCAATCAGGAAATAGTTTTTGATAAAATTATTAATTTAAATAATGCCACGGCGGCCGAATTGAGCTACAAGGCAAGGTGGTCTACCGAAAAACGCTTTGACGGGGTAGTGCCTTTTGCCCGGCTACTGGACGGAACAGAAGTCCCTCTTTGTGGATATTACACGTATCCCTTTTTCTTTGCCCCTCCCAGCGGAAACCCTCTAGTGTATTCGGCCTATGACGGTGAGCAAAACGGATGGGTGGACGAATTCATCAATCTGAGCCTAATGCTGGGGTCCAAGTTCCGTCTTGGATTTCGCTTATTCGCTGACGATTATGGAGGTGAAAAGGATGGTTTTTACGTAGATGATATTCGCATTGTTCAGCTAAAATTTAGTAATTCTGAGAATGAGTCAGGCCTATCTGATATTGAGATTTATCCTAATCCGGCTGAGGACGTGTTGTATGTAGATGTGCCAGAGTCATTTATATCTAATTTGGCTTTTGGAGAGCTGTGCGACATTACGGGCCGCCCGGTATTGCACCAGCGACTTAGCAGCCCCCACAACACATTTCAAATAAGTGACTTGCCAGCAGGCTTATATATTTTATTTATAGAATTAAATCACGAAAAAAGATATTTATTTAAAATTTCTATCAGATAATATCATGGCCACATAGAGAGTAATTAAGAATAATAGATGTAAAGTTTATTTTATCCCTGATATTTTTTGATAATATAGCGAGCTAGCCTTTTTGTAAAAGACCATTGGCTTTCAATTTTCATTTTTAAAATCTTCCATGAACATGGGTATCGACCAAGCCAGGGTGTCCTCCACTGAAATAAATGGACCACTAAATGTTTTTAAGGCTTTAGAAGGATCATAGCGCAAGGGAAGACTGAAGGTATGGAGGATTCCGGCGCTGATGGCCGGCCGGAAACCAAGGAGGGCCAGGGCTTCTCCTGCTAAGGAAAGAAACCGGCGCAGCCTAGGCGTCAAAGGCACGGAAGGTGGGCTCTTTTGAAGCCTCAGGGCAATCCGTTTAAAGAGTTCTTGGAATGTTAAATTTTCAGATATTAAAATAAATCGCTCACCTTCTATGTTCTTTTCAATAGATTCGGCTACACAACGAGCCACATCACGAACGTCAACAAAACCATTACTGCCAACTGGATAAAAGCGAGGGGAGTAGTACACGTGACGGACCAGACTGTGGCCACTGCTGCCGGCCGGTCCGTAGCCTAAAATAATCCCCGGATTCAGAATGGCTATTGGTAGGCCTTCGGCATAGGCTCGCCACACTTCCATTTCTGCCAGCATTTTTGTCTGCCCATATGGCACATTGTTGGGACTGACTTTCCAGGGAGTAGCTTCCGTAATTGGGTGATCGGTTTCGGCCCGACTTATAGCGGCGGTACTGCTAACAAAAACTAGCTTTTTCAAGGTTTTGCTGCCCAGGCTCAGGTCCACCAGGTTGCGCGTGAAAAGCACGTTATGCTGGTAAAGCCTGTGGCGGTCGCGAGCGTGGTAACTCACTAGCCCTGCCGCATGGACTAATACATCCGAGCCCGATATCAACTTGCACAAAGCTTCCCATTGAGCACCATCTCCCCTTATCCATTCCACCGGAGCCTGGTCCCAACTGTCTCCATAGCAACGGCGCCAAATTCTGGCTGCCTCATTGTACGCACCTTGGCTGCGAAACAGGGCTTTTACCTGATAGCCCCGCTTCACCAGCTCATGAAGAATATGAATTCCGGCGAACCCCGTAGCCCCTGTGAGAGCAATCAACATTTTAAAACCACGTAGTGAAAAATTTGAACATTAAGCTTTACGTAGGATATACTTCTGTGGGTCCTGACACCCCTTCAACGGACGCTGTCGGCAGGAGCATCCTTCAGGGGAAGGTTAAGCCGCAACTGGCGAATTAACTCATCGCAGGCCTGCAGAATGTATTCTGCCCGCCGTCTATCTTCTTGTACGCTTCGGCCGGCGCTACCTTTGTACTGATTAAAGTAAGTAATATCCTGTTCCATTCGTATCTTCAAACGATCCAGAATGGCCAGCGCCTTATCTTTCTTCCCGAGTTGTCGGTATAAATCGGCCATAAGGAGATTGAAGTAATTGTAGGGTACCTTACTATCAGGCATCAATTCTTCTGCTTTATCAAGGACTTGTTCGGCCTTTTCTCTTTCGCCATCAAGCAAGAGCTTAGAAGCCAACCTTACGAAATTATTCCGAAAATTGTAAGTCATCCGTTGATTGGTCTCATCCAGGTACACATCTGGATGGTTCATGTTACCCCAGCGGAACTTCTCCATTAGATTGGTGTACATGATGGGGGCATTTACTTCACCCGTCTGTTTATCATGGGGCTTGACACGGTAAGGTACAAGTCTATAAGCCAGTCCTTCTAATTGAAGGTAATTTTCTAACCCCAGGAATTTATCGCCTATGGTGATGGCAAAATATACGGGCCGCTTCCACCCAAAGGCACTGATGAGGTTTAAAATCATAAGATCACTTTTAAGAATATAGGGTTTGTCTATTTCAATGCGTAATTCCTTTTCAATGCGGTGCAGATTTTCCGGAGATACTGTCCCATTGGTGGCCACCTCAAAAGAATCCACGGGAATTATGAATTTATTTGATTTAAAGAAATACAGCATTTGCCCTCCATTGCCCACGGGCACCTGATTTTTACATTTTTCCCCTTCGCATGTAAGGAATTTAAAATGATCCTGAATATTGTAATAGTTAGGGTTACTACGGTCTAAAAGAACCTGATCTCGTCGGCTGTTCAGGTAAGTTTCCCAAGGCATGTCAAAAGGTACAGGCTTCCCATCATAGGCAGCCCGTTTCATTTGATCAATATACCAATCAGTGTTGAGAAGGGAAAGGTTAACGACCCGCACATCGGTTCGAATACCTTCCACTTCCTGCGCATACCATAAGGGGAAGGTATCGTTATCTCCGTTGGTGAAGAGAATAGCATCTTTCGCACAGGAATTTAAATAATTATAGGCAAAATCACGGGCTGTAAACCGATGGGAGCGGTCGTGATCGTCCCAGTTTTCTGCAGCTAATATTACGGGAGCCATGAAAAGGCCGGCTAACGTAGTGCCACCGGCTATAATTGCAGGCTTCAGCCTTTTAAGGAAGCGGACTCCCAGTTCATATAATCCCATAACTCCCAAGCCCACCCAAATGCAAAATGCATAAAATGAACCAGCGTACGCATAATCCCTCTCCCTAGGTTGCAAGGGAGTCTGATTTAAGTACAAAACGATCGCCAAGCCCGTAAGAAAAAACAACATGAATACGATAATTGCATTGCGCTTGTCCTGACTGTAATGAAAACTAAGACCCAGTAGTCCCAGTAAAAGGGGCAACATATAATACCTATTTCGTCCCGGGTTATTTTTCATGGCCTCGGGAAGGTTACTTTGAGGGCCCGCTCCGGCCAGGTATTGATCAATAATAGGAATGCCACTGATCCAGTTTCCCTGGTGGGGCTCTCCATTTCCCTGGATATCATTCTGCCGACCGCTGAAGTTCCACATAAAATAGCGTATGTACATGAAATTGATATGATAGCGGAAGAAAAAAATGAGGTTGTTCAGAAAGTTGGGTTTTTTTCCAGGGGGCACCTGTCCCCAGTATTTATATTCGGCCTCATGGCGCCCTTCCGGGCTCCACATCCGAGGAAATAGGGTCATGTCCTTGCGGTCATAATTGGGTTCCTGCTTGCGGTCGGTCTCCAGATATTTGTGTTGAATACGCAGGTTATTGTCACCGCTCTTGGCTATGAAATCCCGGGCCTCTCTAGCGGATGTAAACCAGCGTAGTGTTTTGCCTTTAGAATCCTTTACGACATAGGCACGGGTATAGACGGCACCGGCATCTTTATATGGTTTACGGCTGTCGTACTCGGCGTTATAATAAGGGCCATAAAAGAGAGGCTGTTGACCGTATTGTTCCCTATTGAGGTAGCTGAGCAAACTATACAAATCGGCCGGATTATTTTCATCCATGGGAGGATTGGCATTGCTGCGTATGATGATGAGAGTGTAGGATGTATACCCAATAAGTATTACGCTGAAACAGGTGATGAGCAGGTTCAAGCTGCCAGCCACACCATGGGCTGGCGAAGAAGGAAATTTATCATTCTGTTTGTTTTTGTACACACCGCTCCACAGAAGCAATCCGGGCACTATGCCTGTGGCAGTGGTTACAAACGCCCGCCAGGGATCCCCAAAGAGGCGATTCATACCAACCCATAGAGCGCCTCCTATCAGCCCCACTAGGATATTTCCTGAAAGGATATAGAAGGCCAGAAAACAGAGGGCTGGATATACCCATTCAGGTACACGGGAGACCGATAAAGTGGCACGATGAGCAGCCCACAGCAAAACCACTAACGCCACGAAGAAAACCGTCATGCCTGTGTAAAAAGGAAGCCCCAGTACATTGGTAAAAAAGCGATCTAGGTCAGCGGCCCCCCGGACAATGCCAGGAATCACACCATATTGAATGAACAACAAAAAGTAAAACCCTAAGAATAAAGTGGCAAAAACACCCGTTACGGTGGTTTTGTAGCGCCGGAAATAGTAAATAAACGCCAAAGCAGGTATGGTCAATAGATTAAGCAGATGGATACCAATGGAGAGACCCATCAGGTAGGCAATGAACACAATCCAACGCCGAGCTCCCGGCTGGTCGGCTTCCAAATCCCAGCGCAACATAGCCCAAAACACAACTGCCGTAAAGAGGGACGAAGTAGCGTACACTTCAGCTTCTACAGCAGAAAACCAAAAGGTGTCCGTAAAAGTGTAACCCAAGGCACCCACAAGGCCGGACCCGAATATGAGCAATCGGCGGGTGGTTTCGTCCAGGTGAGCAAATAGGCCGATTCCGCTGTTTATGAGTTTGCGGGCTAGGATAGTAATGGTCCAGAACAAAAAGGCTACAGTGAGGGCGCTGGAGAGTACAGAGATCATGTTCACCCAGTAGGCCGCTTTTTCTACATTACCCCCTGCCAGAAATGAGAAAATCCGACCAATAACCATGAACAAGGGAGCCCCTGGCGGGTGGCCCACTTGCAGCTTATAGGACGAGGCAATGAATTCTCCGCAATCCCAGAAGCTCACAGTAGGCTCCATCGTCAAAAAGTACGTGAAGAAGGCCACCAGGAAGCACAGCCACCCTAAAACATTGTTCGCCAGGCGAAAATTGTCCTTCATTGTGTGTAATTTAAGGCAGCGAAAGTACACAAGCCGCAGCACACCAACACACAGCCCCAAATCGTTAACTTTGTGGTGCGCATGAGGCTTTTGGCTATCGGAGGAATGGGGTGGTTTCTCATCCTATTTTCGGCCGCGGGAGGGAAATTGTCCGCTCAGACAGAAAAGAAAGCAGGGCGCCCTCAACTGGTGCAAAAAGAACGATTCTGGGATCGGACTTTTGTGGGGGGCAATCTAGGCCTGCAACTGGGCGTTTACACCTACATTAATCTATCACCCGTTGTTGGATACCGCGTGTCCGACCATTTCCAGTCCGGAGTGGGCCTCACGTACATCTTTCGCAGTTACGGTGCCGCCTTCGCGGGCGTTCCCATTTCTGACCACACGGTGGGCTGGAAATATTTCGCTCAGACCTTTGTGGTGCGGGGATTTTTCATTCATAAAGAATTTGAATCCCTGAACTATCCCGATTACGATTGGCTTTTGCCCGGCAATCGCCCTTCTCGCAATTGGGGCAATGCCCTATGGCTGGGGCCAGGTTTTCAACAAAATTTCGGCCTGCGCTCTTTCAGCCAGGTCATGTTGCTATACAATGTGATCTGGGACCGCTTTAATACCCCTTACACCATCCCCTTTGCTTTTCGCTTTTTAATGGCTTTCTAAAGGAACTTTTGGATTTTCACCACTTTTACAAGCGAGTTTTTATATAAGTTCCAACTTCCTTATTCTATGTTCCAAAAGAGTATACGCCCTATCTTTTTTCAAAATCATAATTTATAACACTGTGAAGTTTACAATGGGATCATGATAAGACTTAAAAAACCACCGAGGCAAAACTCCTATATAAAGATCCCGATTCCGATTTCTATTTTTAATGTCATTTTTTAGTTTAAATGGCTGGGTTTCCTAGTCATCATCCTCCGAGACACCATTACCATTTTGATATGAAATAGGAGTGAGGTCCCCCTGATTTTTCTTGCTGACTAAAATATGAACCCACAGCTCCCCTCTTAAATATTTTTACTCCTTACCATGTGGTGATTTCTTAATTGAACAACTCCTGATGGCACCTCGTAAACGCGGAGCTCATTTGATAATTCTAATTATTCGTGCCGTGGAACAGATTAAAATGTAAAGTTGATGTATTAGTTATAAAAAAATTCAAAAAATCATGTAAATGGTAAAGGTATTTTGCGTTAGCTATCAAGGAAAATTAATCTTTTTAGGTTTGAAAGAAAATACGACCAAATTTTTGTCATCCATAATATTTTTTTTAACAATAACTGCCGAGTACATCTTTGTAACTAAACTTTTAAATACCTCATTCCTTTTTAATTAAATTTCAGATCCACAAAATGAAGATGGCTCCATGAGGACTGTTTGAAGAGCCTCGCATTCATTCTGAAACATTTTTCGCTTAGGATAAAGACTAGTGACCAAGGAAAAATTCGCTACGTTTGTAACCCGTTACAACCCATGGCCAAGACCAAATACATCTTTGTAACGGGCGGCGTGGCCTCATCACTGGGCAAAGGCATCTTGTCGGCCTCATTGGGGCGCCTGTTGTTGGAACGCGGATACAAGGTGACCATCCAGAAGCTGGATCCTTACATCAACGTGGATCCCGGTACTCTTAACCCGTATGAACACGGCGAATGCTACGTCACAGAAGACGGTGCCGAAACGGATCTGGACCTGGGCCACTACGAGCGCTTTCTAGATATGCCCACATCCAGGGCTAACAACGTGACCACCGGCCGCATTTATCTCAATGTCATTAATAAGGAAAGGCGGGGCGATTACCTAGGTAAAACGGTCCAAGTAGTGCCCCACATCACCGACGAAATAAAGCGCTGCATCACCCAACTGGGTCAAAGCGGCAAATATGACATTGTGATTACGGAAATAGGTGGGACCGTGGGCGACATTGAATCATTGCCTTACATAGAAGCCGTCCGACAGCTGAAATGGGAATTAGGGCCCACCAACGCCATAGTGCTTCACTTGACGCTGTTACCCTTCCTGAGCACATCGGGAGAGTTGAAAACCAAGCCCACCCAACACTCCGTGAAGATGCTGCTGGAGTCAGGCGTGCAATGCGATATTCTGGCGTGCCGCACGGAGTACTCCATTGATGAGGAATTACGGCGTAAGCTGGCCCTTTTCTGTAATGTGGAACAGCGAGCTGTCATTGAGGCCCTTGACGCCGAAACCATTTACGACGTACCCTTGTTGCTGCGAAAAGAAAATCTGGACGAAGTGGTGCTGGATAAGCTGCATCTTCCGCGCCGCCAGGAACCGGCCATGACAGAATGGAAATCCTTCTTGTATCAACTTAAAAACCCCACCCATGGAGCCGTGCGTATAGGTTTGATTGGCAAATACGTGGAGTTGCGTGATAGCTATCTTTCCATTCATGAGGCCTTAACCCATGCCGCCGTGCGCAATCGCGTTAAGGCCGAAGTGGTGTGGCTCCACTCGGAAGATTTTGAACACATGAATGCCGAGGAAATAGCCGCCGAACTCAGAAGTTTGCATGGCATTCTGGTGGCACCCGGTTTCGGTTCCCGTGGTGTGGAAGGAAAAATCCGGGCTATCCGCTTTGCCCGTGAACAGAAAATACCCTTTCTAGGAATTTGCTTGGGAATGCAATGCGCTGTAGTGGAATTTGCCCGCAACGTTCTGCAATTAAAAAATGCCCATAGCACAGAAATTGAACCCGATTCCCCGCACCCCGTCATTACGCTTCAACCCGAACAAAAACTCATTGAGAATAAGGGGGGGACCATGCGCCTAGGCCTGTATAAATGCAAAATCAGAAAAAACTCCCTGGCTCATAAAATTTATGGTGAAACCGTGGTGTTTGAACGCCACCGGCACCGCTACGAATTCAACAATGACTACGCTGAGCGTTTTGAAAAGGAAGGCCTTTTACTCACCGGAATAAATCCTGAAAAAAAGTTGGTAGAAATTGTAGAACTAAAAGGGCATCCCTGGTTCGTAGGGGTCCAATTTCACCCCGAATACCGCAGCACCGTGATGCATCCCCATCCCCTTTTCGTGTCCTTCGTAAAAGCAGCTTTGGACGAAAGAGATCGCCGGCATCCTTCCTCTGAGAATGGATCACACGTCAAAAAAGAAAAATCAGCGATGCAACCCTGAAAAACATTCAAGAAAGACATTCATATGGTTCAAGCGCCAGGCTCTTTCGAAATGGCATCCTTAAAGAAATCTCATGGTATTTTCTTTACTCCTCACCCTATTGTAAAGTATATGGTGGAGTTGACCATTGAAAAAGTTAAATTATGGAATATCAATTCTCTCTCTGTTTTGGAACCTGCATGCGGAGGAGCACAATTCCTAAAAAGTATCAGCGAGGATTCTTTTCTAAAAAATTTACAAGTCACCTTCACTGGTGTTGAAATAAATAAAGAATTGTTCATTGACTTTTTTATTGAAAAAAACTTTGAAATAATTTATACAGATTTCCTGCTGTGGGAAACACATAAAAGGTTCGATATAATCATTGGCAATCCCCCTTACGGAATCCCCAGCATGTCTGCACATTATCCTATCAAAATACATAATGACATAAAATCCCTTTACAAAAAGATTTTCTCAACATGGTATGGAAAATACAATGTTTACGGAGCATTTATTGAGAAATCAATAAATCTTCTCAAAGAAAACGGTATCTTAACCTTTATCGTACCCGCTTCTTTTCTGTTTTTAGACGAATTCGCAAGGCTCCGTAAATTCTTATCTTCGGAGGGGCGGACAGTTATCATATATATGGGCGAAGAAGTTTTTAAGCCAGCTGCAAGCGTGGCCACCGTGATTTTGCTTTTTCAAAAAGGAAAATCTTTAGCCGGCCATATTACCTTATCAGAATTTACAGGTTTTACCAAAATGCCTAAAACCCACTTAAACTCCACAACATGGACGGGTGAAATTGTCACCTTCACTTCTAATTTTACAAAGTTTCTTTCAGCCGAATGTCCCATACTTCTTCATGACATGTTTGATATAAAAATCTCCCCAAGAACAACTGAAATAAAGAACAATCCTATTATTCAGCAATGCCAAAATGCTCCAACCCATTATCATATTCCTCTTCTCAATGGAAAAAATCTGAAGGTTAATCAAATCATTTATTCTCCTTTAACCGGGTACTGGATTCATAAAAATGATCTAGGTCGGTTCAGAGGGTATTTCCCAGGCCCTCATATTGTAGTGGCTTTAGGCTTCCGAGGAGATAGACAATTGGCTTCCGCCTTTGACAAAAAAAATTATCCCTGGATGGGTGATGTTTACCACTTGCTGAAAAAGCCTGACCGATTATTCAATGCCACATCATTAACAGAACAAGAGCTGGTAGATTGGCTCAACTCATCAGTTGTCAGATCATTCATTATTGATACTTTCAAGGAAGTAACCTATCATTTGAGTATCACCCAGTTAGAAAGAATTCCTGTTCCCCCGTCCAAGGAATCTCTTAAGAAACTTCTAAAGATTAGTGCATGAGGGACTGGGGCCAAGAACTTATTTCTTATCAAGATTTTCTCTCGGCAATAGATTCAAAAAAGTACAGTCATTACAGGAATATTAAGTGGGTGGAACAAGATTTACCACAGGATAAAGTTTCCAATTTATATGTAAAAAGTCAAAAAATCAAATTTAGACATCTACACCTAGAGTCAATATATTTTTACTATTGGCATAATAATTATAGGTATAGTTTTGAGGAATGGTTTGAGACCTATTGGGATGTATTAAAAACCAATGAGGACACTCGGGTTGTTCTTGAAAAATTCAAAGAATATTATTTTGATGGAGCTGATGATGAATGGTTCAAGCGCGGTTTCTGTGCACGATTATATCGTACCTGGATATCATTACTTACGCAAATACATTTTCAGTATCTTTGGAATAGTTTGTTCCCTGAAAAATTAGAAGCCTCTGCTTCCCTGGATAGTTTAGGAATTGATGCCAGATGTTCTATTTTAGGGAAAACAGTTGGAATTCAAGTAAAAAAAATTTCGTTTCGGCGTGAGGCTTCTGAGCGTCGTTTTGGGAAAAAATTAAAAAAATGCGTGGATATTTTTGCAGAAGTTCCTTACCTCGTAGATGATCCGGAAGAAATTGAACAAAAACTAAAGAGGGGCAAAACTAAGTCTCAAACCACCGAAAAATTAGAGAAATATTTAAATTTATTCAGAAAAAATTTTTTGCGATATCCTAATGGTTTTATTGTATTTAAGAGCGATTATTTAAGAACTACTTATCATAAAATTACTGAAGCCGTAAAAAATAAGGTAGAAGTAAATACAATTAACTATGAAAAATTTTATTCTTACTAATTTTTTTGGCCTCTATTTTCCCCAAAAAGTTAATTTATTAACAGCGATGGCTCTTTTGGCTTACCTCACCTCCTGCTCAAAACCCATTCACGGCCGCTATTATTCCAACGGCGAATGTTTTCTCATAGAATGGCTGGAAGTTTATCCCGATAACACAGCGGATATAAAGTACAGGGCCTTGCCGGAGGAATTCAACGTACCCTGCGAAATTCGGGACGATACTGTAGTGGTAGTGAAGGAACGCAACCGCACCTGGTATTGGGTGTATCGGAACGATACCCTGAAGGAAGGCATGCACATAGACTATCCCAATTGCCGCTTGGTGAAAAAGCGCCGATGAGCAGGCAGTCTATATTATTTGTAAATATCGGCGCCCTTCACGGCGCCTGGCCGGAAGGAGCTCCCCAGACTCCCCTACGCGGCGCTGAGCTGGCGGCCTGGCCCCTGATACAGGATGCCTGGATGTGGGTGCAGGACGGCCATGTTGTGGCTGTGGGAGCAGGCACTCCACCTACCGAAGCTGAGAGCGCTACCAGGGAAGACCTGAGGAGCGCCATCGTGATCCCCGGATTTTGCGACAGTCATACCCATGCTGTGTTTCCAGCCTGGCGAACTGAAGAGTATGTGGATAAACTGGCAGGCCTTTCCTACATTGAAATCGCCGCACGCGGGGGAGGTATCCTGAATAGCGCCCGCAGATTGGCCGCCATGAGTGAAGATGAGCTCTACCAACATGCACTGGTGCGCCTGCAGGAAATGATATTCATGGGCACGACGGCTGTGGAAATTAAAAGCGGCTATGGCCTGGAGCCGGAACAAGAGCTGAAAATGCTCAGAGTGATTCAACGCCTGGCCCGCCACCTCTCTATTCCTGTGCAGGCCACCTGTCTGGCTGCCCACGCTGTTCCGCCCCAATACAAGAGCAATAAGCCGCTTTACATCCGGAAAATCTGCGAAGAATTGCTGCCGGCCGTGGCTTCTGAAAAGCTGGCCACTTTTGTGGACGTCTTTTGCGAGAAGGATTTTTTCACACCGGAAGAATCCTACAAAGTACTTGACAAAGCCTTAAGCCTGGGCTTCAAAATCAAAGTGCATGCCCATCAACTCGGACGCTCCGGCGGCGTGGAAGTGGGGGCCCGCCTGGGCGCTCACTCGGTGGACCACCTGGAATGCCTCCACGAAGAAGATATAGAGGCCATTCGGGAAAGCGGCCCCATAGCTACCATTTTGCCCATAGCTGCCTGGTTCCTCAACCTCCCCTATCCTCCCGCCCGGAAGATGCTGGAAAAAAACGTACCTGTAGCCATAGCAACAGACTTTAACCCTGGTTCAGCGCCCTCCTGTAGCATGTGGATGGCCGTAGCCCTGGCGTGCACTTCTATGAAAATGCAACCGTCTGAAGCTTTTGCCGCAGCTACCCTCAACGGAGCCTTTGCGATGGATGTTGGGCATAAATGCGGCGCCCTGAGTCCAGGATTTCGTGCTGACTTTATCGCAATCCACGATGCGGCTTCCTTAAATGAAATCGTCTATAGATTTCATTACAACATGAAGTATGATATTTATATTTTAGGAACGCGAATTACTTTTTAATATCTCTTTTTTTCACAAAACCAAGGCGCTTCACCTGAGTATTCTTTATTTTTAAGCTCTAAAGAGCACATTTTGCCTTAATAAACTCTCTATTTAGCAATGCAATATTTTCCAAGGAAATAGCCTTAGGACATTCGGCCTCACAGGCTCCCGTATTCGTACATCCTCCAAATCCTTCCTCTTCCATCTGAGTGAGCATGTTGAGCACGCGCTCGCGGGCTTCTATCCGTCCCTGGGGTAAGCGGGCCAAATGGGCCACCTTTGCGGCCACAAACAGCATGGCCGAGGCATTTTTACAGGCTGCCACGCAGGCTCCGCATCCAATGCAAGTGGCGGCATCAAACGCTTTGGATGCATCTTCCTTGGGTATGGGAATGGCATTCCCATCAGGCGCCTGACCGGTATTAACGGACACAAAACCTCCTGCCTGTATAATCCTATCAAAAGCGCTCCGATCCACCACCAGGTCCTTTATAACCGGGAAAGCATCGGCCCGCCAGGGCTCAATGACGATGGTTTCCCCGTCCTTAAAGTGCCGCATGTGCACCTGACAGGTGGTGGCCCGGGCCACAGGACCGTGGGGTCGCCCGTTAATGTATAGGCCACAGGTGCCACATATACCCTCGCGGCAATCGTGGTCAAAAGCAATAGGATCTTCTCCCTGACTGATGAGACGGTTGTTCAGAACATCCAACATTTCCAGAAAAGACATATCGGGATTGATACCGTCCACCGTGTAATCCACGAACCGACCGGCATCCCGAGCGTGACGTTGACGCCAAACTTTAAGATAAACTTTCATATAAATTATTTATAACTCCTTGTGGTGGGTTTACAATATTCAAAAATCAAATCCTCCTTATGGAGGACGGGAGACTGTCGGTGACCCGTGTATTCCCAGGCCGCCACATAACTGAACAAGTCGTCCCGGCGCAGGGCTTCGCCGTCTTCGGTCTGGTACTCCTCGCGGAAATGGCCCCCGCAAGATTCCTCGCGGTGCAACGCATCAATACACATCAGTCGTGCCAGTTCAAAGAAGTCGGCCACGCGTCCGGCCTTTTCCAGCTCTTTGTTCCATTCCTTGTCTGTGCCGGGCACCGCTACGTCCTTCCAAAATTCATTTTCTAACTCGTCAATAATTTTTAAGGCCTTCTCAAGGCCTTCAGCGTTGCGGCTCATGCCGCAATAGTCCCACATGGTGAGGCCCAGCTTGCGGTGCAATACATCTACGGGTGTTTTTCCCCGCACAGAGAGTAGTTTTTCAATGCGTTCCAGAACAGATTTTTCTGCCTCTTCAAAAGCTTCATGGCGTGTGTCAATTTTTGGGGCCCGGATATCATCAGCCAAATAATCGCCAATCGTATAAGGCAACACGAAATACCCATCGGCCAACCCCTGCATCAGAGCGGAGGCGCCTAAACGGTTGGCGCCATGGTCGCTGAAATTGGCCTCTCCGCATACATAAAGCCCTGGAATAGTGCTCATGAGGTTGTAATCCACCCACAGCCCTCCCATCGTATAATGTACAGCAGGGTAAATGCGCATGGGGGTTTCGTAAGGATTTTCATCCGTGATCAGCTGGTAAATTTCAAAGAGGTTACCATATTTAGCCTCCACGGCAGCGCGGCCCATACGTTTGATGGCGTCGCTGAAATCCAGGTACACGGCCATCTTACTGGGCCCCACGCCGTAGCCGGCATCGCAGCGTTCCTTGGCGGCCCTGGAAGCCACGTCGCGCGGCACTAAGTTGCCAAATGCCGGATACCGCCGCTCCAGATAATAGTCGCGTTCATCTTCCGGAATTTCAGTAGGCTTGCGGGGATCATCCTTTCTCTTAGGCACCCAGATACGTCCATCGTTGCGGAGCGACTCAGACATGAGGGTGAGCTTACTTTGGTAGTCGCCGCTCACGGGTATGCACGTGGGATGAATCTGCGTGAAACAGGGATTTCCAAAAAACGCTCCCCGCCGATGCGCCCGCCAGGCAGCCGTGACGTTGCAGTTTTTAGCGTTGGTAGATAGGAAAAATACATTGCCATAACCCCCGGTACACAACACCACGGCATGGGCCCCATGCCGCTCCAACTCGCCCGTGATCAGGTTACGGGCAATAATGCCCCGGGCTTTGCCGTCTATCACAACCAGATCCAACATTTCATGGCTGGAATACAGTTTGGCTTGACCCCGCCCCACCTGACGCATGAGGGCTTGGTAGGCCCCTAATAATAACTGCTGTCCGGTTTGCCCTTTCGCATAAAACGTCCGGGACACCTGCACTCCACCGAATGAGCGGTTGTCTAAGTATCCCCCATATTCCCGGGCAAATGGCACTCCCTGGGCCACACATTGATCAATAATGTTAGCTGATACTTCCGCCAGCCGATATACGTTGCTTTCCCGGGCCCTATAATCACCGCCTTTTACCGTATCATAAAACAAACGGAACACACTGTCTCCGTCATTCATGTAATTTTTGGCGGCATTGATGCCTCCCTGTGCAGCAATGCTGTGGGCCCGGCGAGGACTGTCCTGATAGCAGAAAACCTTCACGTTGTATCCCAACTCAGCCAGTGCCGCAGCAGCGGAGGCACCGGCCAGCCCTGTACCCACTACTATCACATCCAGCCGGCGCTTATTGGCCGGACTCACCAGGCGAATGGAGGCCTTGTGCTGGGTCCAGCGCTTTTCAATGGGCCCGGTGGGGCATTTACCATCCAGTTTTTTATCAGAGATGGAAAACAGTTTCATTTCTCAATTCAGTTTTTCAGGAAAAAAATAAAAGATAAGGGGAATTATTGCAAAGCCCAAAGGAATAATTATGGCGAAAAGTAATCCTGCCGTGCGGATCAGCGAAAAGGCTCTGCCAAAGCGCAATCCCAACGTTTGAAAGCCACTCTGAAAACCATGGGCCAGGTGGTAGCCCAGAGGAATCATGCTGAGTACATATATAGCCACAATCCAAAGCTGACTGAAAGCCAACCGAACCACTTCATAAAGATCCTTCATGGCGGGGCCTTTATCCACGCCGTTCACCCACAGATGACCATCCCTGAGCACAGCCCCGGCAATAGCTTCTCCCTTCTGCGATACAAAATACCCTTCCGGCGACACCATATACGGCATCTCTCCAAACTTATATTTATACCAGAAATTGGCTAAATGCAATACTAAAAATATAAGAATGAGAGTCCCCAGGATACCCATATTACGCGAAGCGAAAGTGCTTCCGTAGCCGCTTTTGACCGCATAATCCACCGTGCGGGCACGGCGGTTACGTATGGTAAGCACTAAAGCATCCAAAACGTGGATAATGATACTTAAATACAACACATAAGATATTATTTTTATTAAAGGAAATTGGGTCATGAAAACCGCATAACTATTAAATTGCAGCCTCCCATTATATCCCGGTATCAACAGTTGCAAATTACCGCTGAGGTGTGCCACAAGAAACAGGCAAAGAAACAGGCCGGTGAGCGCCATTAAAATTTTCTTTGCCACCAGTGATTTAAGAAGTCCATGCTGTGGCTTAAGTTCCATAAGGGGTAAAGGTTCCAGAATTTAACACGTGCGGCAAATTTATGTTTCGCTGTCCTTAAAAGGAATTTTGATTATCAGCCGATGATTCAGTCCTTAAGGCTATCGTTTCAAGGGGATAGTTCCCGTTCCGGACTCAAGAGCCTTCGGAGCGAGGCGCCGGCAGCGGTACATAGCCCCCCTAAGAGGGCACCTGATAGCGCCGTGAGAAAAATCAGAAGGCCGGACCTCCCGTCCAACGGCAGCAGGCGGGCCATACGTTCTGTGAGTTGCCCGCCTGTG
>JANWWQ010000002.1 GCA_025055635.1 Flavobacteriales bacterium | reverse complement strand
GATTGGCCGTCGGTTAACACAAACACCGAGCATTCCATGCCTTGGAGGAATTCCTCAATGAGCACCTTACGGCCGGCTTCTCCGAACTTTTTTTCCCCTACCATGAAGGCCAGTTCCCTTTTGGCGTTATCCACATCATCCAAGATCAGCACCCCCTTCCCCGCCGCAAGTCCGTCAGCTTTTAAAACGTAGGGAGGCTTCTGGCTATCCAAGATTTGGAAGCCTTTGTAGAGCGTGTCCCGATCCACCAGGTGATAAGCGGCGGTAGGGATACCGTGTCGCTGCATAAAAGCTTTGGCAAATGCCTTACTGCCTTCCAGAAGGGCGCCTTGTTGTGAGGGGCCAATGACGCCAATGGCTGCTGTGAGAGGGTCGTTTTTAAAGGCATCATATATACCCTTGACTAAGGGAGCTTCCGGCCCTGGAATTACAAAATCAATATCTTTTTCGAGGCAAAACGCTTTGATTTCATCAAAGGTTTTTAATTCCGGACGGACGTTGATGCCCCACTCCGCCGTCCCTGGATTGCCAGGATTAATGTACAGTTGCTCCAGGTGTGGGCTGCAGGCAATTGCCCAGGCCAGAGCCGATTCACGGCCTCCGCTGCCCAACAGCAAAACACGAAATTTTTCTTTGCGCGGTTTCATGGGTTAGCGTTTGAAAATGCAGGACGAATGTGCAGTTCTTCCCATTGGCGGGGCTCTATGCTGTCCGGGGCGTTGATCATGGTATCCCGGCCGGCGTTGTTCTTAGGGAAGGCAATCACCTCCCGGATGCTCTCACAACCCGCAAACAGGGCTACGAGCCGATCAAAACCAAAGGCAATGCCTCCATGGGGCGGGGCTCCATACCGGAAAGCATTCATCAAGAAGCCGAAGCGAGCCTGGGCCTCTTCGTCCGAGAAACCCAAAAGCCGAAACACTTTTTTTTGTAACTGCTCATCGTGGATGCGGATGCTGCCGCCGCCTACCTCTGCACCGTTGATGACTATGTCGTAGGCATTTGCGCGGACAGAACCAGGTTTCTCTTCCAAAAAGGCCAGATCTTCTGGTAATGGTGCTGTAAAGGGGTGATGCATGGCTACCCATCGGTTTTCCCCACTGTCCCATTCCAAAAGCGGGAAATCCGTAATCCACAGGCACGCAAAGCGGTCTGCTGGCCGGAGCTGAAGCTTACGGGCCACTTCCAACCGAAGCTCTCCTAACTGGCGCCGGGTTTTCTCGGGCTCGCCGGCCAGAAAAAGGAGAAGATCTCCCGGGCGCGCCCCGGCCTTTTGCAACCAGGACAACCGCCTGCTCTCCTCAAAAAATTTATCCATACTTGAAGACGTAGAGCCATCAGTATTCCAGCGACACCATAACAAACCCTCTGCCCCAATCTGGGGACGCTTTACAAACTCTATAAGCTCATCCAGTTGCCGACGGGTGAGGGTGGCCCCGCCTTCCACGCACAACCCTCCCATGTAAGGAGCTTGCTCAGCGATGCGAAAGCCTGCCCCGGCAAAAAGGTCCTCGCCTGCCGGTGTCTTGAACTCCGTGATTGTCATTGTGAAGCGCAGGTCAGGCTTATCCGTTCCATAAAGTCTGAGAGCCTCCTCATAAGTGAGACGGGCAAAGGGCCCCGGGTCAAAGCCTTTGATCTCCTGGAAGAGGTATCGCACCAGGCCTTCAAACATATGCAACACATCCTCCCTGTCCACAAAGCTCATCTCACAATCAATTTGCGTGAATTCCGGCTGACGGTCTGCCCGAAGGTCTTCGTCTCTGAAACAGCGGACAATCTGAAAATAACGGTCTAACCCTGCCACCATAAGTAATTGTTTGAAGGTTTGGGGTGATTGAGGTAAGGCGTAAAACTGTCCGGGATGCAAGCGAGAAGGCACCACAAAGTCACGCGCCCCCTCTGGAGTGGACTTAATGAGAAAGGGCGTTTCAATTTCCAGGAAACCCTGCTCACTGAGATATTTACGCACTGCCATGGCCATGCGATGGCGCAGAAGGAGGCGCTGCTGATTAATAGGACGGCGGAGGTCCAAGTACCTGAAGCGCATCAAAAGTTCTTCCCCCCCATCGGTTTCATTTTCCAGGCGAAAGGGTGGAACCTCTGACGTGTTTAGCACGCGTAGGCTATGAGCGAGGACTTCTATCTCACCGGTGGCTAACTGGGGATTAGGCGCTTCGCGGGGGCGGACCTGTCCGCTCACCTGCACCACATATTCGCGTCCCAGCTCCTGGGCTGCAGACCATAAGCTAGCGTCCACGGTGTGATCAAACACTATTTGCGTAATACCATAGCGGTCGGCGAGGTCCAGGAATATGAGAGCGCCCATTTTTCGGAGGCGCCGCACCCACCCGCTGAGCGTTACCTCCTTGCCCACCTCCGTAGCTCTCAGTTGGCCACAGTGGCTGGAACGATAAGCGGTCGTAACTTTCACAGCGGGCAAAGGTAGCGGCAGGGAGAACTTATCTGAAATGCAAATAAAATTCAACTTTCCTTTTTTAAAAAAGACCATTTTAATTTATGTAAATGCAGGAAGCCCAAAAAATGAGCTAAAATTTCGTCTATACGTAGACGAAAAGAGGTTTTTAAATTAAGTTTATAATACCAAAGTTAATTTTCGTTTTAATAAAAATTCATTTCAAATTACTTTATTCTGCGAAAAATTTATCTTTTAATAATATAGAGGGAGACAATGAAGGGAATTTTTGAATTTTTGTGCACGCCAAAAATTTTATTTTAATACACATCTTTCTCTACGAAGACTGCATCTATGGCACAGCATAATACCATTAAATGGGTGGGTTTCTTTTTGATTGCGCTGGCTTCCTGGTTTAGCTTAGGCTATCACCATCCGGATGAGTATTTCCAGATTTTTGAATTTGCTTCGTGGCGGGCCGGCATCACGCCTGCTGAAGATCTGCCCTGGGAATTTAACCGCCACATGAGGCCCACACTGCAACCCTCGCTCGTATGGGCTGCCATTAAAATCAGTGAGGGACTGGGGTGGTTTCACCCTTTTTACCTCATGACATTTTTTAGGTTTTTAGCAGGCCTTTTATTTTTTACAACGGCTTTGAGTTGCTGGAACACCTTTGCCGGCGATTTCTTTCCCAAGACCCGTCAGACCATTGTCCTGTTCCTTGCCTTGTGGCTTTACACCACACCGTACCTGGCGGTGCGCTTTTCTTCCGAGAATGTTTCGGGGTGCCTGCTATTTCTCAGTCTTGCCCTTCTGAAGGACGCTGAGAAAAAGAGTAGCGGCCGTCTGATGGCGGCCGGGGCCCTGCTGGGTTTGAGTTTTCACGCCCGGTACCAGATTGCCTTTGCGCTGCTGGGTCTGAGCCTCTGGATGCTGGTGCGTTACCGGCGGGCCTGGCGCGTGCCCCTTCTCACGGCTCTGGGGGGGCTCATTGCATTAGGAGGCGGCCTTCTCCTGGATGCCTGGTTTTACGGAAAATGGGTGATGCCGCCTTACAACTATTACCTTGAAAATATCGTGCATCAAAAGGCGGTGGCTTTTGGCGTTAAACCCTGGTACTACTACCTAAAATGCCTGGCCTGGGGGCCCTTGCTGGCCCTGGGCCCCTTCGTCATTTTGGGTTACCTCCTACTGCTGGTACGCTTTCCGGGCCATGCCTTTACCACTACGAGTCTTCCCTTTTTGCTTGCGCACAGCCTCGTAGGACACAAGGAATTGCGCTTTTTGTTTCCTATGTACCTGCTTGTGCCCTATGTAGTAGGTCTGGCCATGGAATTCCTGGGACGCCTATCGGCGCTCAAAAAGGTGGGCCAGGCCCTCCTGAAGCCCGCCGTGGGCGCCAATTTTCTATTGATGGGTTGGACGGTATTCCTCCCTCCCTCCGACAATTTCTGGTTCCTGAAGAACCTGTATGAGTTTCCCTTACCGCAGGGGGCCACGGTGGTGTACGATGAGGAGCATCATTTCCTAAGCCCTTATGACGATGGCGCTTTGAAATTCACATTTCTCCAACCCCGCCAGCGTCGGGTGCAATTTATACCCCTTGTTCGTTGGCTAAAGCTTGGCTCTAACCCACCCTGCACGGCATTTATCACTGAGGTCAGCCGCGAAGAAGCTCTCCGACGCCAGGCAGAGCCCCGTTGTGGTCCCCTGCGCATAGCTTACCAGAATTTATACGCCCCTCTTCTGCGAAAAATTCGGGAGCAGGGTTTTCACCTTCCACATAATGTGCGAGCCTATGTTATTTATATTCCGGATAATATCACAGCTCTGTAATTAATTTTCACTGAATACATATTGTGGGCATACCCTTGCGGGGGCATCGGCTCCGTAGGAGCAGCTCTCAACTGCCCAAAGGAACACAATCTCTTAAACTCTTCCATGAGCCCCCTGGAAGGTCTCTTCATCAGGAGCATTTCCTGGCGCTAAATTAATAAGGACGTCTCCACGGAAGGTACTTCCAAGTGCTGAACGGCTCAAACCAAAATGCGCCTAAAGTTCACTTTTATCCCCCGGCACCCACAGGTCGGACCGCTTGTCACCTTGAGGCGCCCCTTCAGGCATTTCATTTCATCTTATTTTTTTTTCACCTTCCTCTTGCGATCAGGTTATAAAACAATTTCACGGCCCCCGGAACCGCAGCAGGCAATTGTCTGAAGAAGGAAAGGGTTGTGTAAACTATCTCTCCTTTCCCAAGCTCGGCTACTAGTAAGCTTCCATCTGAAGGTTCTTCCCCCGCATCAGCCATACGCAATAGTGCTGTCCATGTTCCATTCCATTGATCCGGAATATACAGGGCCCGCTCCTGCACCCAAAAGTCAAAATCGGAGGGCTCCACCATCAAGGGCCTTTTCAGGAGAGGATGGTTGGGCTGCAGGAATTCAACGGGCGCCGTCTCATCCGCCACGCGACGACGCGAAATGCGGGGCAGCAGAGGGAAAGCTTCCTTACAGCACAAATCCTGCAAAGTGTTGTACTGAAACACGACCCGTCCTCCCTTGCGAACAAATTTCCAAAGCTCAGGAAAAAAGGAGGGAAGGTCATCACGTGTATTAAGGGCCCTGATACCGAATACCACTACATCGGTGTTACGGGTCCAAGATGCGGGGGGTCGGGGCTGTTTCATTTCCCAAACGGTCACCTCAAACCCAAGCTGGCGTAAAGCATCCGGCCCTTTGTCACCAGCCCCTTCCACGTAAAGGCAACGGGTTTTTGATCTGGAAGGCCATGGGCCATAACAGGCCGGAATTAAGAGAGGTTGGAAAAGTATCTGTTCTGGAATGTGAGGATAGGAAATAGAAATCTTTGTTAAAGAAAACACCTCCCCTTGGGAGGCCACCTCAGGTATCAGCCGTACGGGTCTGCCATCCGCAGGAGCTTGGGGCAGTATGCGCACAGTGAACTCAATCTGGGTGTCCCTGGCGGCTCCCAAGGTAAAAAGAACCGAGTCGGGGGTTATAAGGTAAGAAGAGGGGGCACGTAGACGGGCCCTGCAAGGCCTAGCTTGCCCGTAATTGCGGATGGTGAGCCGAAGGGAACCTGAGTGGGAACGGGAGCATAGGAGAAATTCTTTATCCGTCTCCAGCACTATGGGGGGGACCAACACAAAAGGACTGAAAACTTCGCCGCGGTCAGGCTCTAATTTTTTATATTGCACCTGCAGGGTACACTCTATTGGGAAACCAGCCACTTCCAGAAGCAGGCGCCAAGTGGTTTCTGGCCGGTACTCGGGCAAGTGAAACACCGGTGCATAAGCTTCCATTTCGGCTCCTTCCAAGTGATACTCCGGATTCCAACTTGTGCTCATTTCAGCGGGAATAAATACCCTTAATGGCTCCCTTTCCAGGTAAGCATAAGGACGACTCACCGGCTCCACCCATTGGGATTGGCCACGCAACGTATCAACCAGAGGAACCCCTCGTTCCAAAAGAACAGAAAATGCCCGTTCATAGCCCCATCCTTTCACGCCGAGGACGCGTATAGGTATGGCACTGCGATTAATACCATAAAGCCGATACTCAAATGGGGTATTGACTACTCTAGAGGGTTGCGATGCGGTTAATTCTGCGTAAAAACCACAGGCATCCAGGGCCCATTGGACCATTTGGGCCAACCGGTATTGCACGATGGCTGGGGGAAAAGACTTCCCCTCCAGTCTCTGAAGTATTTGCTGGCGCAAGCGAAGTAGGGCCGGCGCTGTTTTTTCAGGCTTTTCCAGGTCAAAAAAGCGCAGAAGGGAATCCAGCACATCATCCACGAAGCCCAGGCCTTCAAACCGCCGCCATCCGGCGGGAACATGGTCCGTAATCCCCACGATAGGCGGGGAGCCGTGGAGGGTCTTGAAGTATTCCCACTGACCGTGGCGCCGCTTTTCCGTCCCAAACCCTTGGCTGCGGTGCAGAGAACGGCTCTCGGCCGCAATTTCACCCGTGCTTTTGCCCAGCAGCGGAAGATAGGTGCCCACATCAACCCGAAATTGCGTGGAGTCGGTGGTATTGATAGTGCCAAACTGAAAAGTATTCCATAGCAAGCGGGGGCAACGAAAAGGTCTTACCCATGCTAACTGGCCCGGATAAGCGGTCGGGTCAGCTGCCAATCTGTGGGCCTCTAACGTTAAAATGGCTGAAGCCGTATGGTGGCCATGGCCCCCTTCACCTGTGGTCGGAAAGCGGCATACTACCACATCGGGCTGCAACCAGCGGATCACCCACACTATATCATGCAAAACCGAGTCCCGGTTCCAAAAACGCAGAGTTTCCTCCGCCGATTTAGAGAAGCCAAAGTCGCGAGCGGTAGTGAAGTACTGTTCGGCGCCATCCAATCGTCGGGCTGCCAGCAATTCCTGGGTACGCAACACACCTAAGGAAAATCCCTGCTCTTTTCCAACGAGGTTTTGCCCCCCTTCACCCCTAGTGAGCGACAGGTAAGCCACGCGCATGCCTTCATGGTGGGCCAGCCATGTGAGCAGTCGGGTATTTTCGTCGTCCGGATGGGCCGCTACATAAAGCACAGTATGGGTGTTCTTAAGGGCTTTCAGTCGGCTATAAAGATCCGAAGCGGTCTGTGGAACGGCCCATGCAGGTAAAAGCCCCCAAAGGCACATCCACCACAAGGCTTTGCCCGCTGAGGAGGTCCTCATGAAGGCACCTAGGGTTTTACATTACCAAGCGTCTGAGCGATGAGCATGCGACCGCGAAAAAGCAGGGCTTTGACCGTGCCCACTGGCAAATGCATCCGGTCCGCGATTTCCTCGTAAGTAAGTTGTTCGTAATAGCGCAGTTCCATTAACATACGATAGCGAGGTTTCAGATTCTGGATGATTTGCTTCAAAATTTCTGCGCGTTCTTTTAAAATCAATTCTTCTTCAGGGGTCAGGTCTTCCGAGATTATCTGAGGCTTGAGCTGATCGCCGTCTTCCTGTTCATGATACTGGTCCAAAGAAGTTGTGGCCAGTTTTTTCTTCCTCAGGAAATCAATGCCTGTATTAGTGGCAATACGGAAAAGCCAAGTACCAAATGGATATTCAGGCCGGTAATTGCGAATATTTTGAAAAGCTTTGGTCAAAGAGAGAATCGTAAGGTCCTCGGCATCTTCCTGGCGACCGGTAATTTTCAGGAACATATAGAATAATGGTTCTTTGTAACGCCGGAGGAGCTCCGCAAAAGCTGCACTGTCATTGTGTTCGGCAGCTCTCAGGACCAGGAGATAATCTTCCCGAGAACGCCCCGTAAACTTAGGACTCAGGTCCACTTTGTGGAGTTTCTGAATAGACTTAGCACCCCTGCCACCAGCCATACAAACGTAAGCAACATATCACAGCCAATTCCGTACCGTACCAAATGTTTTTCACAGAGTTTTGTGGAAATTGCTTTCCATAGCCAAAGGCTCATGAGCAAGTAAAACATTAAGAAAAACATCGCGTGATACCATGGCCAACCTGTCAGGGACAATGCGGCCGGAGAAAGCCATACTCCCAGCCGTCCCCAGAAGTGGGCTTGTAAAAAGAATAAGGGCAACCAGTGATACCGCCATCCTGTAGTGAAGTGTCGGGCTTTACGACGTACAAACTGTCCCAACGAACTAGGCGTTTCTGTGAAGACAAAAGATTCTGGATGCCATTGGACCTGAAAACGAAACCGGCGTGCCGCCGCTTGGACTAGTAAATCATCATCTCCTGAAGCCAGGTCGGAATGGGCCGAAAAACCTCCCACAGCCTGCCACACAGAGCGCCGGTAGGCCAGGTTGCGCCCCACGCCCATAAAGGGCCGGCCCCAGGCCGCAGCCCCCAAATACTGTAAAGCCACCAAAAAGTGGTCAAACCGTGCCAAAACATTCAGAAATCCCTTGCCTGGCCTCACGGGACTATAACCCAAGACCCCTGCAAAGGGCTCCACACACGCAGCAGCCATCTCCCTGATCCAATAAGGACTGGCAGGTTGACAATCCGCATCCGTAAACAGCAAAACATCATAGCGGGCACAGGTTATAGCTTGCTCTATGGCCTTTTTCTTTCCAGCTTCTGATAGCTCTAAGACCCTCAGTCTAGGGTCTTTGTCTGCCACACGTCGGGCCAGGGCTACACTCTCATCCTGACAGCCGTTTAAGGCTAAAATCACCTCAAAATCAGGGTATTGTTGAGTTAGCAGAGATTGTAGAAGCCCCATCAAATGCCGGGCCTCGTTGCGGGCAGCCACAATCACAGAAACAGGTGGATATTCCTGCTGAAGATAAACCGGTGGGGCCGTAAGAATGCGCAACCCCGGCAAATACCATCCGACCACTGCCAACAAAAATGCCAGCCCACTCAACCAAAGCGTAAGCTCTGAAAGTGACATCCCTTTAACCTGCGGTGACTGAAGTCACCCGCTTCTCTAATTCTTGCAGCATCACGCGCACCATTTTTTCCAGCGTATACTCAGGGCACCATGACCAATCGCGCCGGGCCAGACTATCATCTATGCTTTCAGGCCAGCTTTGGGCAATAGCTTGACGATGGTCTGGTTTATAGACAATTTGGAAGTTAGGTTTGTAAAGCTTTATTTGGGCAGCCAATTCGGCCGGAGAAAAACTGAAAGCAGCCACATTATAGGCCATCCGGGTGGTTAATCGGTTTTCGTCGGCCTCCATCAGCTCTAGGGTAGCCCTTAGGGCATCCGGCATAAACATCATAGGCAGCCGAGTGTCCGGCGCCAGAAAACACTCAAAAGGCTCCCCGGCCACTGCCTTGTAAAAAATGTCCACCGCATAATCGGTAGTTCCTCCACCCGGTTTAGAATTGTAACCAATCAGGCCGGGATAACGGAGGCTGCGGACATCCACCCCATATTTTTCGTGGTACCAACGGCACCATAGCTCTCCCGCGTATTTACTTATACCATACACAGTTGAGGGGGCGCACACTGTCACTTGGGGAGCGAGTTGCTTAGGCGTCTCAGGACCAAAAACGGCTATACTGCTGGGCCAGAAAATCTGACGGACGTACTTGTCCCGAGCCAGGTTAAGAACATTTAAGAGACTTTCCATGTTGAGCTTCCAGGCTTCCTCAGGCCGAGCCTCGCCGGTGGCGGATAGCAGAGCAGCCAACAAAAACACCGTATCAATCCTGTGCTTGAGCACACATTCTTGCAGCGCATCGGCTTGCCGTACATCTAAATGTTCAAACGACCAAGGACCTGCTTGTTTTTGCTTAAGATCGGCACCCACCAGCAAAGCATCCGGCCACCTTTTTTTTATGGCCCACATCAACTCGCTGCCAATCTGACCCTCTGAACCTATTATTAGGATGCGCCTTGCCATTTCTAATTTCCGGCACAAACGTACACACCCCGCAAGGATTTAAATAATTCCTTCCAAAAAACCACTTTATCTTAGTTCAAAGCACATGAAGAAAGAAATATAATCCAAGGGGAGCGGCTACATCCATTAATTTCCAGGTTTGCCCTTTTCGGGATTTTTGATAAGGCAACTACTCTATTTCGTAGAGTTTAAAAAGGTCTCAATTCACTGAAGGTGCGCCGGCCCCGGACAAAATAATCCCACACGATACTGCGCGGATACATACCCTTCATGTTAGGACGGGTAGCAAAAGCCCGACTCTGACGCCGCAAATGAAACCACCGGGGTAACCCTTTCCAAAAATCTCGGTGGGCCCGCAGAATGGCAATTAATTCCCATCCCTTTCTTCGCCAAAGTGCATATAAGCCGGCCACCCCGTCCAGCATGAGACGGAGGGGTAGCTTCCAGGCCAATTGGCTGGCAGGTAGGTTCTTAACTAACAAAATAAGTCCATTGCGATAATTATGATAAATTTTCTCAGGACTCCCATAAGAAATCACGCTACCCCCCACATGATAAACCAACGACCGTGGCTCACACATCACTTTGTATCCGGCATTTTTGAATCGCCAACAGAGGTCAATCTCTTCCATATGGGCGTAAAAATGGTTGTCTAAGCCCCCAAACTGATGATACAGTTGGCTGCGGAGCATGATGCACCCCCCAGAAGCCCAGAACGTTTCGCAAGGTTCGTCGTATTGCCCTTTATCTTCCTCTAAAGTAAAAAAAAGACGCCCTCTGCAAAAGGGATATCCCAAGGTATCAATGAAAGCCCCCGCAGCACCAGCATATTCAAACATCTTTTTTTCGCGCCAATAGCGTATCTTGGGTTGGACAGCGGCCACTTGGGGATCGCTTTCCATCAGCCGGTGTAAAGGATCGAACCATCCCGGAGTTACTTCAAAGTCAGAACTTAAAAGCACATAATACTTGCTATCAATTTGCCTTAAGCCTTCAATGTAGCCATTGGTAAAGCCCCGGTTCACATCCAGCCGTATTACATGGACCGAAGGAAAACGGGCCCGCACCTTCTCGCCAGTCCCGTCTATGCTGGCATTATCCACTAACACCACATCGTAGCGTCCCATTCCTTCGGCCAGGATCCCCGGCAGAAATTTTTCATGCCAATGAAATGCGTTAAAACTGAGAATGACGACAGCTGTATCAGTCCGCGTTCGGTACATTCGGGGGGCGAAAGATACTAACAGGGCTGAGGGTAGTTATTTTTGTAAACATGGAAACTCTCATACCCCTGCTCCTTGGAATCATCCTCTTAATACAGATCTTGATTTTATGGCGTATATCCCGATACCAAGCCGGATCCTCCAATGAAGCCCTGCGGCTGATGGAAGAGCGCATCACCCAACAACAGCACACCCTGCGGCAAGATGTGCTCACACTTTCCGGGCAGCAGAGACAGGAGCTGGTCAATATGCTCACCCTGCAAGGTCAGCAGATGCGTGAGGAATTGGGCCGCCAAAACGAGCTCCTCACCCAAAATCTGCAACAGCTCCATAGCGCCTTTCAAAATCTCTCCAATAGCCTGCACCAGCTCTTAACAGAACAGAGAAATACCCTACAGGAGGCTTTTGCAGCCAGCCGAGATGAAGTGAACGCCCGTTTGCGGGAAAACCGTACAGAACAAAATCAACAGTTGGAGGGGATCCAAAGAGCTGTCCAGGAACGTTTAAACAACAATATAGAAGCCATTAATCATTTCCGGACTGAGATCAACACCAGCTTACAAAACCTTCAAAACACTGTAGACAGCCATTTACAACAAATCAGTAAAACCACTGAAGAAAGACTGGAACAGATGCGCCAAACCGTTGATCAGAAACTTCAGGAAACCCTCCATAACCGGCTGACGGAATCCTTCCAACTGGTGAGCCAACAACTGGAACAGGTGCATAAGGGACTGGGTGAGATGCAAGCCCTGGCCAGCAACGTGGGCGACCTTAAAAAGGTGCTCTCCAACGTGAAAACCCGAGGAATTCTTGGTGAAGTGCAGTTGGGCAACATTTTTGAACAAATCTTAAGCCCCGAGCAATATGCCCAGAACGTGCGGGTCAACCCCGAAAGCCGTGAAACAGTGGAATACGCTGTGAAGCTGCCTGGCCGTCAGGAGGATAAGCCTGTTTGGCTTCCCGTAGACAGCAAGTTCCCTCTGGAGGTCTACCAACGCTTGTTGGACGCCCAAGAGTCTGGCGATATGGAAGACATCCGTAAAGCCCGCCAGGAGCTGGGGGCCATTTTGCTTCGAAACGCCACCGACATCCGTCAGAAATACATCTGCCCTCCCCACACTACCGATTTTGCCATCCTTTTTCTGCCCACCGAGGGTCTGTACGCGGAGGCCCTTCAAAATTTAGAAGTTGTGGACCGTATCCAGCGGGAGCTACGGCTCATCATAGCCGGTCCCACCACGCTGGCTGCTATCCTCAATAGCCTTCAGATGGGCTTTCGCACCCTGGCCATTGAAAAACGCTCGGCTGAAGTCTGGAAAATCCTTAGTGCTGTAAAATCAGAGTTCGGTAAATTCCGGGATATGCTTCTCAAGGTTCGGAAAAAGGTAGAAGAGGCAGGAACCGAGCTGGATAAACTTATCACAACGCGCACCCAACAAGTGGAACGGCGCCTCCGCCATGTGGAGGCCTTACCGGAAGCTCAAGCCCAGCTAGTACTTTATGAGGAACCGGAAGGCCCCGCAGAAGCCTCCAGCCCCTCCCAGGTCCTCACCGACCGCCAGGGGAATTCTTAAGCCGCCATTTCCGAGGTTTTATGGGCCCCAGATAGTGAGGCTTCGCTCCTCCCCTCTCCTGCTCTCTGTACTTGCCATGGGCTGTCACTTTTGGGAGGCTTGGAATCCCACGAACCCTCCGCGACATCTTTTAACACGGAGTTGCCTGGTGGTTCCACCGCCTGATATATCAGACGGGCCTCCTCATTCTCATAGGGAGGCTTTCCCATGTTGGGCGGGCCCCCAACACATTAAGGCCTACCTTTAATTTTCCCCCGGACCGGCACATTCTTTACTATTCAACGCAGCTTCCTTTTCTCTGACCTTGCCTATCGGGAATTCTACCATAGACAAGGGCCTTTCCCCATTCGGGGTATACACTTGCTGGCTTTCATCATAGGTCTGCTGGATAGGGCAGAAAACATTTTGGTGGGCCAACATCTCCAGCCTTTGGAATCCAATTTTTCTTTACCGGGAATATTCCTTGGCACAGGGTGGTGCAAATGGATTTTTGCCGTTGCAGGGGGGTACCAAATGTTAAGAGGGATTCTTTAAAAGTAGCGTACATCAAAAGCCCATTTGAATGAAATTTGGAGCATGCCCCCTTCGGCCCGGCGGTCGGAGGGCCGATCTCCACGTCCCTCCCCCCATCTTTGGGGCCGTATTCATTACGGCTTCAAAAGTTTCTTTCTGCCACACCTGCCCTGGGATTTTTTGCAAATTTTCCTTTTGGAATCCGGTCCTATTAAATGCCAAAAGGTTCTGAAAGAGAGAGGGTTCTCCCCCAAGGAAATAAAATGTTGATAATGAGCATTCTATTTCCTTTGCTTTTTTATTGTATATTGATAATCAATTAGATGTATATTCCAAATCCAATTAACCTCCCCCTGTTCATTCATTTCTGAAAATTGTGAATACAAGCCTGAAATAACCTTTTAACTTCGCTAAGCACAAGGCACATTAAATCTATGTTAATAAAACCCTGTTCGCTGTTCGCAAATGAAAAAAAATTAAGACCTTGTATTTTCCACCTTTGCCATGCGGATCCATTAATTCCTTTCAGTTTTTCCATCTAAACGATGATTCAAACAATGCTGCTTAAAAGGGAAAAATTATTTGTCTCACAATAAAAATGTTGCTTGCCTATGAACTCTAGAACCTATCCCATAGAATCCTCAGCTTCCTCCTCCGTGCCTGTCGTTTCAGTTTCGTCATCAAACATTCAAGCGGAGTTACCAGAACCCATCCTTCAGGAAAATCCTCAGCGCTTTGTACTTTATCCCATAGAGCACAAGGATATTTGGGAATTCTACAAAAAAGCTGAAGCCAGCTTCTGGACTGCCGAAGAAATAAGCCTGTCAGAAGACCTGTCCGATTGGAACAACAAACTCAATGACGATGAACGCTACTTCATCAAACATGTGCTGGCCTTCTTTGCTGCCAGCGACGGCATCGTGAATGAAAATCTGGCCGAAAACTTTGTGCGTGAGGTACAATACACAGAAGCCAAATTCTTTTATGGCTTTCAATTGATGATGGAAAATATCCACAGCGAGACTTATTCGCTGCTCATTGATACCTACATCAAAGACCCGGTTGAGAAAAACTACCTGTTCCGCGCCATTGAGACCATGGACTGCGTGAAAAAGAAAGCCCAGTGGGCCCTGCGCTGGATAAAAAAAGGAACTTTCCAGGAACGCCTCATTGCTTTTGCTGCCGTAGAAGGCATCTTCTTCTCCGGTAGCTTTTGCGCCATTTTTTGGCTCAAAAAGCGGGGCTTAATGCCGGGACTGGCTTTTAGCAATGAACTCATATCCCGCGACGAAGGCCTGCATTGTGATTTTGCTTGTCACCTTTACAACCACCACATTGTCAATAAACTACCTAAGGAAAGGGTGGTCCAGATAATAACAGAAGCAGTGGACATTGAAAAAGAGTTTGTGTGCAGCGCTCTGCCGGTGCGCCTCATCGGCATGAACAGCGAAAGCATGTCGCAATACATTGAATTTATTGCCGACAGGTTGCTGGTTGAACTAGGCTGTTCCCGCGTGTATCATTCGGAAAATCCCTTTGACTTTATGGATTTTATCAGCTTGCAAAACAAAACCAACTTTTTTGAACGTCGTGTAGCAGAGTATCAGAAAGCAGGGGTCATGGCCAGCATCCGATCGCCACAGGCCCGCACGCTTAACGATGACATGTTTAACTTTAATGAAGACTTCTGAGCCATGGCCATGTACGTAATCAAAAGGGACGGGCGGCGCGAAATTGTGCGCTTTGAAAAAATTACGGCCCGCATCACAAAGCTTTGCTATGGTCTCAATCAGGATTATGTGGACCCTAACGTGGTGGCCCAAAAAGTTATCAACGCTGTTTACGACGGGGTGCACACCACCGAGCTGGATAACTTGGCCGCCGAAACAGCCGCCACACTCACCACCGTCCATCCTGATTATGCCATTCTGGCCTCGCGCATAGCGGTTTCCAACCTCCACAAGAACACCCAAAAAAGCTTTTCCCAAACCATGAAGGCCCTGTATGAATACAGGGACCCCAAAACCGGCGAACATGCCCCACTTATAGCCCAGGATGTGTATGAGATTATCATGGCCAATGCCGAGCTTCTGGATTCTAGTATCATCTACGATCGGGACTACAACTTTGATTATTTTGGATTCAAAACCTTAGAAAAGTCCTATCTGCTGAAAATCAATGGGAAAGTGGCCGAACGACCTCAGCACATGTACATGCGCGTGGCGGTGGGCATTCATAAAAACGATCTAGAAGCCGTCATAGATACTTATAACCATCTGAGCGAAGGCTGGTATATTCATGCCACTCCCACTCTATTCAACGCCGGTACACCCAAGCCCCAGATGTCCAGTTGTTTCCTTCTTACCATGAAGGAGGACAGCATCGAAGGTATCTACGACACGCTAAAACAGTGTGCCAAAATATCCCAATCCGCCGGGGGTATCGGACTGAGCATACATAACATCCGCGCCAAGGGCTCCTATATCCGTGGGACCAACGGCACGAGCAACGGCATCGTGCCTATGCTTCGCGTGTTCAACGACACGGCTCGTTACGTTGATCAAGGGGGCGGCAAGCGCAAAGGTTCCATAGCGGTGTACCTGGAACCTTGGCATGATGACATTTTTGACTTCCTGGATCTGCGGAAAAACACCGGAAAGGAAGAGTTGCGCTGCAGAGACCTTTTCTTGGCCTTATGGATTCCTGATTTGTTCATGAAAAGAGTGAAGGAAGATCTGCATTGGTCCTTATTCTGTCCCAATGAGGCACCGGGTTTGCCGGATGTGTGGGGAGAGGAATTTGAAGCCCTTTATACACGGTACGAAGAGGAGGGACGCGCCCGCCGCCGAATCAAAGCCCGCGAGCTGTGGCAGGCCATCCTCCAAGCTCAGATTGAAACAGGTACACCCTACATGCTTTACAAGGACCATGCTAACCGGAAAAGCAATCAACAAAACTTAGGAACCATACGGGGCTCCAATTTGTGCACTGAAATTATTGAATACAGCTCCCCTGACGAAGTAGCCGTGTGCAATCTGGCTTCCATTGCCTTGCCCAAATTCGTCACTCCTGACAAACAATTTGACCACAATAAACTTTTTGACATCACCTATAAGGTAACCATTAATCTCAATCGTATCATAGATGGCAATTATTACCCGGTTCCTGAGGCTCGGCGCAGCAACCTACGCCACCGCCCCATCGGAATCGGTGTGCAGGGCCTGGCCGACACCTTCGTTTTAATGCGATATCCCTTTGACAGCGAGGAAGCTAGAGTGCTGAACCGCGAAATTTTTGAAACCATTTATTATGCAGCGCTCACGGCTTCCAAAGACTTGGCAAAAAAAGAAGGCCCCTATGAGACATTTCAGGGTTCCCCGATTTCCAAAGGCATTTTCCAGTTTGATATGTGGGGTGTGAAGCCCTCACCCCGCTGGGAATGGGACGTGCTTCGCCAGGAAATCCTCACCTACGGAGTGCGCAATTCGCTCCTGGTGGCTCCCATGCCCACCGCCTCAACGGCTCAAATCCTGGGGAATAATGAGTGTTTTGAACCCTTTAGCAGCAACATGTACATACGCAACGTGCTTTCAGGGTCATTCCCGGTAGTCAATAAATATCTGCTCCGAGACTTGGTAGCCTTGGGTCTATGGAACGAGGATATGAAAAACAAAATTATGGCCCACAACGGTTCCATTCAGAACATTCCAGAAATTCCCGACAATCTGAAGGCGCTTTATAAAACCGTTTATGAGATTAAGCAGCGGGTCTTGATAGATATGGCTGCTGATCGCGGGGCCTTCATTGACCAGAGCCAATCACTCAATCTCTTCGTGGAAGACCCCAGCATCAGCAAGCTCACAGCCATGCACTTCTATGCCTGGGAGAAAGGGCTCAAGACCGGATTATATTACTTACGAACCAAGGCCGCCGCAGACCCAATCAAATTCACCGTCCGGAAGGACAAGCTTGCTTCTCCCTTATCAGCTTCCACGAATGGTTCCTATGCGCCGGCTTCCAATCCTTATGCAATATCCGATTCTCTGAATAAAGTTTCAGACTCCGAAATATCCTGTTCTTTGGACAATCCTGAAGGATGTCTTTCCTGCAGCAGCTGAGGAATTTTTTTGACTTAGCTCTAAACCCTGCTCTCGGGCGGGGTTTTTAGTTTTTTAGAACCCCGCTTCGGCAGGAATTGGTCTTACACAAATGGGAAATCTGATTAGAAGACTGAAATTCTTCGGCTAAAAACTTTTTGTCACCTTTTAGCTCCACACCAGCCGTCGGATACTAACTTGTTCCTCTATAAAACGGGGCGCCTGGGAAGCTGGAATACGCTCTTGTTCCATACTGTCACGGAATCGCACAGTGATGGTACCGTCCACTAAAGATTGCCCGTCCACGGTGAAGGCAAAGGGTGTCCCCAGCGCATCTTGGCGCCTGTATCTACGTCCAATACTATCCTTTTCATCATATTGCCCCGGGGCCAATTTTCTCAAGTCCTCAAACAGCTTGCGGGCCATCACTTCCATACCATCCTTAGGTACCAGCGGCAAAACGGCAAACTTCACCGGAGCCAGGGCGGGATGAAACCGCAAAACAGTGCGCTCACTGCCGTCGGGTAGCTTCTCCTCCAAATAGGCGGCCGTAAGGACTGCCAGAAACATCCTGTCCAAACCTATGGAGGTTTCAATTACGTAAGGAATATAGCTTTCATTGAGATCGGGGTCATAGTAGGTCAATTTACGACCACTGTGTTCCTGGTGATTGCGCAGATCATAATCCGTACGACTGTGAATGCCTTCCAGTTCTTTAAAGCCCATCGGAAATCGGAATTCAATATCACAAGCGGCACGGGCATAATGGGCCAGCTTGTCGTGGTCACGGAAACGATGCAAACCCGGGCCCAAATTCAACTTTTCGTGCCAGCGCATGCGCTCGCTTTTCCAGAACTCATACCAGTGGTCTTCAGTACCAGGCCGCACGAAAAATTGCATCTCCATTTGCTCAAATTCCCGCATCCGGAAAATGAATTGGCGTGCCACAATTTCGTTACGGAAGGCCTTCCCCACCTGGGCAATGCCGAAAGGTACCTTCAGACGGGCTGATTTTTGCACATTCAGAAAATTCACAAAGATTCCCTGAGCCGTTTCAGGTCTGAGATACAGCGTGAGGGTGTCGTCACTGTGGGAGCCCAGTTGGGTGGAAAACATAAGGTTAAATTGTCGGACTTCAGTCCAGTTCTTAGTGCCACTCACTGGGCACACAATCTCTTCTTCCGTAATGATGGCCCGCAAGGTCTCTAGATCATTATTCCGGAGGGCCTCTGTAAGACGCTGATGCAGGGCTTGACGCCGTCGGCTTAGTTCGGCCACACGAGGATTAGTACTGCGAAAAAGTTCTTCATTAAACTGTTCGCCAAAGCGCTTCCGGGCCTTTTCCACCTCCTTTTCAATTTTTTCATCCAGACGGGCTAGGTGTTCCTCAATGAGAGCATCGGCCCGATAACGCTTTTTAGAATCCTTGTTGTCAATGAGCGGATCGTTAAAGGCATCCACATGGCCCGAAGCCTTCCAGGTAGTGGGATGCATTAAAATGGCCGTGTCCACACCCACAATGTTCTCATGCGCATGGACTATACTCTCCCACCAGTATTGCCGAATGTTATTCTTCAATTCGCATCCGTATGGCCCATAATCATACAAAGCGCCAGGGCCATCATAAATTTCCGTGGTGGGGAATACAAAGCCATATTCTTTACAATGGGCGGTGATTTTTTTCAACAGGTCTTCGCTCATGTGGCTGGATTGGAGAAATTTTAAATTAAAGTTATCCCGATGGCCTGAGCCAAGGGGATCAGGGAGGATTTTAAACGAGCGAATTGCTCAAAATTCAGTTGCTGGGAAGAGTCCGAAAGGGCCTTAGCGGGGAAGGGATGCACTTCCACCAGCAGGCCGTCCACACCCATAGCCAGACAGGCACGAGCTAAATCAGGCACGCCATAGGCGTAACCCATGGCATGGGAGGGATCTAAAATGATGGGAAGATTGCAATGTTCTTTTAACCAAGCCACCCCGCACAAGTCAAGAGTGAAACGGGTTTTTGTTTCAAAAGTGCGGATGCCACGCTCGCAGAGCATAACCTGTTCGTTTCCAGCGGATAACACAAATTCGCTGGCTTGTACCAACTCCTGGAGTGTGCTGCCAAACCCCCTTTTGATGAGTACGGGCTTTCGGGCTTTTCCACATGCTTTTAGAATTCCATGGTCATACATGGCTTTGGCCCCCACTTGCACTATGTCGCTATGTTCAATGACCGCTTCAATGTGGGTGGCATCCCTCGCTTCGGTTATAATGAGAAGGCCGTATTTCTCCCTCATCCGAGCTAAAAGCTTAAGCCCCTCAAGACCCAGACCCTGAAAAGAATATGGGGCAGTCCTGGGTTTGAAAGCCCCTGCCCGCAGCACCCGAATACCTTGTGCCACGCAAAACTGAGCTACAGCTTCTATCTGTTCCTCTTCCTCTACCGAGCAGGGACCTATCATGAGTACACAATTAGTGGTGGTGCCACCAATCGTCAAACCAGAAGATAGTTTAATGGCCCGCTTTTCGTTCCGGTAGCGACGCGCAGAAAGCTGGAAATCGCCTTCCGTGGGGATCACTTCCTCTGCAAAGGGTTCCAGTATGGAAGGAAGTTCTTGTATTTTTCCTGAGATCACAAGAACATCCTCCCCTCCATCTTGGACGAGGATGCCATAAAAAGGGGCGGCTAGATGAAGAGCCTCATTCTTGTCGCAACCTTGTTTTAATCGGATGATCATCTCCGTCGCGTTAGAGCCGTGGTAAGCGCTTTATACCAAAATAAAATGATGAAAATCAATCAATCCCACCAAGCTTAAGTTCCGATGATGCTACCCGTATGCCGTTCAAGGTCTCTGGGAGGAAGGCTCAAAACAGGAATGCGGGAGTAGTTGATGATCTCTTCAGCAGATGAGCCAATAAAGAAATCTATGATATCCTCCTGTTGCTGGGTCATGATTATCAGTATGTCTGCCCCATGAGTATAGCAGTACTCTAATATTGTGCGAGCGATGGTACCCTCCTTCTCAACGAATTCAGATGTGAACGGAATATTTTTCTCTTGTAAAAAGTGGCATACTTGATCCATCTGCCGCTGCAGGGTGTGCTTGACAAATTCGTCATGCATTTCCATCACCGAAACCACTTTTATTTCCGATTGAAACTTGAGGGCCCAATCGGCGGCTAGTTTCACTTTCTGTCGCGATTCTTTGGTGAGGTCCAAAGGCAGCACTACACGCTTACATGTGGTGGCTGGTAGGGGATCCGATACGGAAACCACCGGTAAGGCGCTCTCCCGGATCACGCGGGCGGTATTTGAGCCCATCAGTCTCTGAACAAAAGTGTCCTCCCCATTAGTACCCATGACAATAAAACGGGCCTTATGCTCGTGAGCAATGCGGCTGATTTCGGTATACACCTTCCCCTGACCTAACGCCCACCTAACCGATATCCCATTTTCTTTTTGCTCACGTTCAGCCAAGCCTTCTAATCTCTTCTCCATTATGGAACGAAGCTCCTTGATGGCATCAGAGCCTATACCCAACTTCCAGAAAGGCTCTCCCTCCACCACGTGGATGAGCAGTAGCTCGCCCTCAAGGGTTTTAGCCAAGCGAGAGGCGAACTCCAGACCGTTGAGAGAAAGTTGGCTAAAATCAATCGGGACCGCGAAGACTTTTGAAGACATGTTGTTTTAATTTGGCCGCCAAAGTTAGCCTAAACATCTTCACATGTTTGCCCCCAGCGAGCTCATCCTAAATTTTGACCATTCCGTTTATCACCTTTCCCTCCTGGAACGCCACGTGGCCGACACTGTAATCACAGTAGGTGACCCGGACCGCGTGGAAAAGGTATCCAAGTATTTTGACCAAATTTTTGAGAAACGTTGCCACCGGGAATTCATCACCCATACAGGACGCCTAGGTAGCTTAGATCTTACAGTAATTTCTACTGGAATCGGAACTGATAACGTGGACATTGTATTGAACGAATTAGACGCTGCTGTCAACATCGATCCCCAAACCCGTACGACGCGCTCTCAACTTCGCCGCTTACGCATCATCAGAGTGGGCACTACCGGATCACTTTCCGAAGATTTAGGGCCCGGGGCTTTCATTGCTTCCCATTATGCATTGGGGCTGGATAACCTACTCGGATTTTATAATGTGGCGGGCTGTCCCGGACGCGAGCCGGATCTGGAACAACGTTTTACCACCCATGTAGAGTGGCCTAGTTCGCTGGGACAACCCTATGCCTGGCATTCTGCACCAAACCTTCAATCTTTATTTCCTTTTGCCCAACCAGGTATTACCCTTACTGCCCCGGGTTTTTATGGCCCTCAAGGCCGACAATTACGAATTCCCCTGAATTTCCCTAACTTCTGGAAAAGCTTTCATACATTTAAGTATAAGGATCTGACTATCACCAACTATGAAATGGAAACGGCAGCTCTTTACGGACTTTCTCATCTTTTGGGACACGCCCCTATGAGCCTTTCGGTGGTAGTGGCTCATAGAAGTACCGGTCGGGTACTGGAAAATCCCGAGCAAGCCATAGATCAATTGATACAAAAAACATTGGATTGTTTGGTTCTTTGTTCCAGGTTAAAATGAGAGCTGAATGCTTTCAGAATCGCAGAATATGCAAAGATTCGAACAGCCTAAAACCGATTTTTTAAATTATTTTCATTATGTACAATAAATTTAAATTTGGAGTACATTTAGCCCTTTTTAAATAAAATTTGAGATAAATTTTCAAACTTTGTGATACAACTCTTCAGAATAATGAAATATATTTTAATCAGTAAATAAATTAATTCGAACATTAGATTTATCGGAAGTATATCAAAGCTTAAAGCCTTATTAATTTGGGCAAAAACTAATTCCTAACCTTAAAACAACCCTCTGTATTAACTTTACTTAACTAAAAAGAATGATGTTGAGTTTCTAATTTCTTTTTTATTTTAGCTAGAAAATATTGCTTTTAAAAAATACTTTGTTACTTAGGAATTTCCCTTCGTAATATTTTGTTTGGTTAGAATAATTAATCACCCAATTCTACCCGGTGCTGGCGAATCAGTTTGCGGAGATTTATAAGGGCATATCGCATACGCCCGAGGGCCGTATTGATACTTACACCCGTCTGCTGGGCAATCTCCTGGAAACTCAATCCTCCATAAACGCGCAGCATCAACACCTCTTTCTGTTCCTTAGGCAAGTGGCTGATAAGCTGATGAAGCCTCTGATCGGTTTGTAAGGCAATGAGTTTTTCCTCAGCACTGCGCAGCGAACTGCTGAGTACCGAGAAAATATCAAAATCCTCCTCGCTGGAGCCACCGCCCCGTACCAGGGGCATCTTACACCGGCGGCGATAGTGGTCAATGGCTAAATTATGGGCAATTCGCAGCACCCAGGGCAGAAATTTTCCTTCCTCATTGTAACGGCCACCCCGCAAGGTATGTATCACCTTGATGAATGTATCCTGAAAAATATCCTCGGCCAACTCCCTGTCCTTCACCATCATAAAAATGTAGGAATAAACGCGGTTCTTATGCCTGTTAAGCAGCTGCTCAAAGGCCGCCGATTGACCATTTAAAAAAGCATTGACCAGCTCCTGATCGCTGAGCTTACAAACTTTCATAGGCCCAACTGTAAGAGGGTAAAAATCCAGTATTTAATGCCGTATTAAGGTATCAGTGGGCGATAGGCTAAATTTTCATTGTACAAAAATAAATTGTACAAAAATAAAATGACTACTCCATTTTTGAGAACGAAATTTTTCGGAAGGGGTTGCAAATAATCCCAAAAAAATTTTTGTAATTTTTTTTTTTACTTTCGGCCTGAATAAGCTTTGCTCATATGAAAAGATTCCTACTTCTTGTCTCCCTCGTTTTTTACGTACCCGCCTTCGGTCAAGTGCTCAATGGGAAAATTGACGACATCAAGGAACTGGTGACCAAAACAAGAGTTCTCTTACCCATGCCTGATGGGATACGCTTAACGACGGATATCTATCAACCTATTCTGCAAGATTGCGTGTTGGTGGATATTCAGGTACCCATCATCAACCAGACCTTTAAATTACCTGTGTTACCGCGCGGCCAGCAAATCCTCGTATACGACCAGGTAAACGGGCAGCCAAATCCCAATCCTTTCAAGCTACCATTAATACTTATGCGGATGCCCTATGGTATCGGAGATTTTGACGAGACTGCGGTGCCCGTTTGTCTGTTGGGCTACGTATATGCCGTGCAGGATAATAGAGGCCGATATACTTCTGAGGGGGTATACTTTCCTCTTCATAGCGATAGCTGGAAAAAGGGGCCATACCATCCCAACCATGGGCATATTCTGGATATAAGACCTTTGGACGATCCCGCCAATGCCAATAACCACGAAGATGGCTATAATACCATTCAAGGTCTCCTAAACTTGGATTGGCAATACGATTTGGATGGCGACGGAATAAAAGAAACCACCGATAAACTTTGTAATGGCCGCGTAGGCATGTTTGGAGCTTCGGCAATGGGATATAGCCAATACCAGGCAGCGGCCGCCCGGAAAATAGATCCTTCCCAACCCGGTCTCAAGTGCCTTTTGCCCATTGTGGCCACCCAGGAATTCTACAAAAGCACCGGATATCACAACGGATGTTTCAGGGATCAGCTAGTGAACGGATGGCTGAAAGGTATGATTTTCACCGGCTGCAATGACGACCTCATTGATATTGACAGCAGTTTGGATAATAACATTCATACTGCGGCTGATTATGGTTTGCCCAATAAGTTTGAAGCCGCCAGAAGAGCAATTGATCACTTCTCCACAATCCGATACGGAGGTGGGCCTGCTGGATATTACCCGAATTCAATAGGGCGCGCAGACATGGACGCTTCGCGGGCTCCTGTAAATGCCCTGGGAGAAAGCGATCCTAATGGCGGCTTCAGCCGCTACACAAACATGGAGGTGCCTGCTTATCACCTCACCGGTTGGTGGGATATTTTTACCGATGGTCAAATTGAAACGTGGGCCTTCATGAAAAAACATCTTAACCCCAATGGAAAAGCCAAATACCTTCAGAAACTTGTCATCGGGCCCTGGGCCCATCAAACGGTAGGCGCCCGTACCACCTGTGATATCACTTATCCCCCCAACGTGGCTGACATCATCGGTTTTGCCCTGGATGATTTCAGCTCTGATAATCTGCCCATCTCTAAGGCCATCAACAGCGAAGTGATAAGCTGGTTCCGTTACAATCTGAATTATGACAGTGCCTATTTTTTAGGCGAACCTAAGGCCCGCCTGCCTAAATCTAACTCCTGGATTAACCTAGGCATCGTTTCTGTGAAGATTCCAAGTGAGGATTATTTACTCAGTTTCACCGACTTGCTCAATTTCCTTAATGGCGTAGGGGGCCTTCAAGATGTTCCCATCAAAGTGAAAGAAAATTTATTGAATAATGAACTTGACTTCACTGTGGATGTACCAGCCCTCGGTTCTCCCGTCATCCCGGAATTTGATGGGGGACAAATCACCCCAATTCCTTACAAGGATTTTCGCCAGGTGAAGGATGTCCGTTTTTACCTGATAGGTCCCGTGAACGATGGTATTCCTGAGAATGCTAACATTGGCAACTACTGGTTTGAAGCCGATACCTTCCCGCTGAAAGAGGATATTGAGTGGCAAAATTTTTATTTACATCAGAACGGTCGCGTGGACCAGTCTCCTCCCACCCATGACGAGGGTTACAAGATGATTTTACACGACCCTGATAATCCAGTACGCACTGTGGGCGGGGGAAACATGATTGAAAAGTTTCCCGACGGCAGCAAGGTGACCCAAGGCCAATGTGACCTGGTACCTTGGGCCAAGTACACGATGGATCATCCAGGTGTAATTCAGTTTGAAACCGAAGTGTTGCAGGAGCCTCTAAGCATTATTGGCTTCCCTCAGGCGGTGCTCTATGCCAAAAGCAACCCGGCCGGGCTTACCAGCGGGCCCACCAGCACGGAATTTTATGTGCGGATTGTGGATGTGTACCCCGATGGTCGCCAATTCTACGTCATTGAAGGAGGTGTCAATGCCCGAGCCCGTCACTATGCCAAAAGCATAGCCATGGGCCAGGAAAATGATAATGCTCCCTGGGACAATATTGAAATAGGTCAAATCTATGAATTTCATTTCCAGATGTTCCCCATTGCCTATGTTTTTGGCAAGGGACACAAAATGAAAGTGCTCATCAGCAGCAGTAACTACAGACGTTTCCAGTCAGATGCTAACCTGCCAATCATGCCCGGGGAATTTTTCCGTCGCAGCCCAGGGGATGGCCGTACTTATAATTACATGGGAGTAGAGATGGCGCCCCGCATTGCTGTAAACCGTGTACATTTCTCCCCGGAGCATCCCACCCATCTTAAGTTACCCGTGTTTAAGGGGAACTTGGTCAATCTGCCGCCGGCTTCTAACCCTACCACTGCCAGTGACTTGTTGATATATCCCAATCCCTCCAGCGATGTGGTCCATGTGGTGATGCCTTCCCAAGGTCGCTGGAACTACACGGTGATGGACATGAACGGAAAGGAAGTGTTACGGGGTCAGACCATCCACGACCTTTTGAATGTGGACGTACGGCCTTTGGCTTCAGGCGTTTACTGTATCAATTTGGTTAACCTCACCAACGGCATACAGACCCGGGGAAAATTTGTGAAGCCTTAAAAAAACCCTGTCCTACAAGCGCCCAAAAGACACCTCAGCCGGCAGCCTTTCGCCAAAAAGGATGTGCCGGCTGATTTTTTGGGCCAGGTAAGGAGCCAATAAAAAACCTCTGGAACCCAGGCCGTTGAAAATAAAAAGGCCCGGGTACGATGGGTGAGAACCCAGAACAGGACGGCGGTCCTTCGTAGTGGCCCGGATACCAGCCTGTGCTTCAACAACCTCAGGCCGACGACCGGTCATACGTTCAAATTCTCTGGAAAGACGCATCCTGCCCGCTTCATCAGGGTATGGATCCGCAAAAGAAAATTCATAGGTGGACCCTACCCACAAAATGGAAGGCTCCTCAGGGATTAAAAAAATGCCCGACAAATAGGCCTCCTGAAGGCCTGGATTTACACATCGCAACCATTGTCCTTTGCAAGGCCTCAAGAAAGAACCATTAAAAAATGGGTTGTCCTTAAGGGCCGGCCCCTGGCAAAAAATCACTCCTTTGAAGAGGTCCGACTTATACCGCCAGCCGCATGGCATAGGAACTAATAACGAGGGACTTATATACTCTTCCCTCAGACAATCATTTAAAATCTGCGCTGCAGATGCAAAGAAATCTTTTGTTCTTACTCTGAAAACGCACGGCACCGCAGCCCGGTGAATTGTCTTTCCCAGTATAAAGGCATTTTCTGGAACACCCATGAACATCTGTAAGTCAGGGCGGGAAGCTCGGATTTTTTCCCATTCGCTCAGGATTTGTGAATTTGGGAAAAGCCGATAAACAGCTGGAGTTTCTAGGATTTTCTTGGAAGTGAGCTTTTCCAGTTTTACATAAAATTCATGGGCATAAGCGTAGGCCTCAACCCCCTTCCAACTCAGAGCGTATCGCTTAATAATAAAAGGATTAACAAGACCTGCAGCCTTCCGGGATGACACATTCTGATGGGGCAAATCAGCCACCCGCACAGGAACCCCATACTCTTGGAGATGTAAAGCGAGGCAGATGCCGGCCACTCCTCCACCCACGATTAAGTAGGGTAACGGGGCTGAAAGATGGCTGGGTTCTGCAGGGTCACTGGCCACCACAGACACAAAGGTCGTGAAACCTTAGCTTTGCAGCATGGGAGGGATGAAGGCCTTTGGCGTAGGCGTGTTCAGCGTGCTATTTGGATGGTTTCCCGCCCTGTCTCAAAAGCATAAATCCCTCCCGCGTAAACAGGAAAACCATTCGGAAATCCAGACCCAGATTCAAAACGAACTTGTGGACGCCCTTACCCAATCCATTTTGGGGTATTACTCCGAGAGCCGTATATTGCTCTTACGCTTCACACAGCAATATCCCCACATTGCCGAAGGGCATTTCAGGCTGGCCGAGGTCAGCCGTGTTCTAGGGCTATATACCGATGCCCTAGAATCGGCCCGCCGAGCTGTGCACTATGACCCCTCAAACAAATTTTATCACCAGTTTCTAGCGGAACTCTTATTGGAACTAAAAATGTACAAGGAAGCCGAAGCGCAATACCAAGAAATGGTGGAGAGGTTCCCCCAACACACTGAATACCTGGAGGACCTGGCAGACCTCCAAATACGGATGTTCAAGATGACCGAAGCCTTGAAAAATCTTGAAAAATTGGAGGCCCAACCTGGAAAAACAACAGCGGCTTTGGTACGCATTTATGGACTATTCATGAAGGAAGGCCGCTATAAGGAGGCTTATCGGACCGCCTATAAGCTTTTGCAAATAAATCCGCAAAGCGCCCGGTATCATGGCATGGCTTCTGACGCCTGCCGGGCTTTAGGCGATCAGCCTTGCGCTCTTGAGCACTTGCGGCAAGCTCTGCGTTTAGACAGCCTTCATCCCCAGGCCCAACTAGCGTTAGCTTACTATGCCCTAGAATCAAAAGACTTTCCCCTGGCCATCCGATGGCTTGGAAAGGCCTTTCGCAACCCCACCCTTTCTCTGGATGAGAAAATGATGGCCTTGTTGGGTCTTTTGGAAAATCAGACTTTTATGCTCTGGAAACCTGACACCCTCCTCCCCCTTTTGCAAATCCTAAAGGAAGAATATCCCGAAGAAGCCAGGGTATATTCAGCCGAAGGAGATTATTTCATGCAACGGGAAAACTACCCTGCTGCCCTCCAGGCCTATCAAAAAGCTGTCACTTACGATAAATCACGCTTTCCCCTGTGGCGGCAAATTCTTTTTCTCTGTATGGAAACAGGAAAATTTCCGCAGGCCATTGCCTACGCCGATACCGTGTATACCCTCAACCCTGTGGCGGTGGAGCCTTTACTTACCAAAGCAATGGCATACCTTAGGATGGGGGATTTTTCCTTATCGGAACAAGTACTGACAACCTGTGAATGGGCTGTAGAGGATAATCCTCCCCTCCGTTCCCGCTGGCTCACAGTGAAAGCTGAATGGATGTTTTTACAGAACCGGCTTCCGGAAGCTTTAGACCTTCTAGACCAAGCCCTCCTTCTGGATGAGCAAAACCGCGGGGCTAGGGTCTGGAAAGCCCGACTTTTATGCGCCTCAGGCAAGGACTATCAAAATTTCAACACCGCTGAATGGCCCGCTTCCAGTCCGCTGGCCCAGGCTGTTAAAACCTACTGTTTCGCAGGCCCCCAAAACGCAACGCAAATCTTGAACGAAATAGAAAAGTTAAACCACTCAGGTTTGTATCTGGGTCCCCTCACCTTAGAAGTCATGGGCGATGCGCTCCTTAAGTCGGGGCTTAAGGCCGAAGCCGTCCGTTTATACGAACGTGGCCTCCAGCTGGCTCCTCTATCCTACTCACTACAGCACAAGCTAAGAGAACAGAAACCATGAGGAAATGGCTGGCAACCGTCGGGACGCTGTGCAGCGTGATGGTAGCCTGTAAATCTACTGAAAAAGGTCTGTCACGGGCCGAACTACGGGACATTAACCTCGCCACTTTCTGGGGAAGAATCGACTCCGCCCAATGCCCGCCCTTTTTCTTTTCCGCCCGTTTCACGGCTTCCGCTAAAAGCAAAAAACATCCCGCAACATCCTTCAAGGGACGCCTTCGCCTTCAAAGAGACAGCATCATCTGGGCCAGCGTTCAGCCTGCTCTCGGTATTGAATTGGTGAGATTCATGGCTACGGTTCCAACAGCCCAGATTATTAATTATGTCTCTAAAGAATATTTATCCGGCAATTATTTAGTGTTTTCGGACTATGCCGACTTCCCATTGGATTTTCACTTGCTCCAGTCCCTTCTGCTCTCAGAGCCCTTTTTCATGCATCCACGCTCGGAATACCAGTTACAAGTAAAAAACGGATTGTTTTTCTTATGTCCTTTGGATTATAAAAGTTTTGATCGACTTATAAGTGAAAAGCACCTTGCCGAATCTCTCTGGAGTAAACCGTTCCTTCAGGCCCTGTGGATTAGTCCCCACCACTATAAAGTGGTTCGCATGATCCTATACGATTTAAAGAAACACCGCATCCTTGAACTCCGACGCGAGGAAAAAAATTTCCTGGAAGGCCCCTGTCCGCTTGCCCTTAACCAAGATATTAAATTACAATCAGACACATTCTGGGTGCAACTTCAGATGCAATACCATAAGGCAGAATTTCCTCTGGAGCTGGATTTTCCTTTTAATATACCTGAAAATTACATGCGGCAGGAGCTCAAGTAATCCGAAAGGATTTATGGGTTGGTAAGAAAAAATTCTGCCCATCCAAACACCTGAGGATAGGTTTGGATTTGAAAAAATCGTACCTTTGCAACCCGTTTTTTGAGCGGCAAATGCCCGATTCCGTTATATAATAAATTAATAAACAAATAGTTAATGCCTACCATTCAACAATTGGTGCGTAAAGGACGTCAAAAGGTCCGCAGAAAAAGTAAATCTGTGGCTCTTGACTCTTGTCCTCAGAAGCGCGGGGTGTGCACGCGCGTGTATACCACTACGCCCAAAAAGCCAAACTCGGCCCTAAGAAAGGTAGCCAAGGTGCGCCTTTCAAACGGAACCGAGGTGATTGCGTACATTCCTGGAGAGGGTCATAACCTACAAGAGCACTCCATAGTTCTTGTAAGGGGTGGCAGGGTTAAGGACCTACCAGGCGTACGTTATCACATCGTGCGGGGGGCTCTAGATACGGCAGGAGTTGAAGGCCGCAAACAGCGCCGAAGCAAATACGGAACCAAACGACCAAAACCCACCACAGCTAAAACAGCCAAGAAATAAAATATCTAGTAATTTAATTTAAAGAAGTTTGAGTAATGAGAAGAGCCAAACCTAAACCTCGACCGGTGCAGCCAGACCCGATATACGGCGATACTATGGTTACCAAGTTTGTTAATAATATAATGCGGGAAGGCAAAAAAAGCAAGGCCTTTAAAATCTTTTACTCCGCCATTGAGGAAGTAGCTCAAAAAACTCAGGAGAACGGTTTGGAGGTGTGGAAAAAAGCGCTGGAAAACGTCACCCCCCAAGTAGAGGTTCGTTCCCGAAGGGTGGGGGGGGCCACTTATCAGATTCCCCAGGAAATTAGGCCTGCCAGAAAGCTATCCCTAGCCATGAAATGGTTGATAGAGGCAGCGCGCAACCGAAACGATAAATCTATGAGCCGTAAGTTGGCAAATGAAATCCTGGCTGCCTATAAACAGGAAGGTGGGGCCTTCAAAAAGAAAGAGGATACCCACCGCATGGCTGAAGCCAACAAAGCTTTCTCTCACTTTAAATTTAAATAATCCATACTTAGATTCATGTCCCAAAAGAGAGACCTTCGCTACGTCCGCAACATAGGCATCATGGCCCACATAGATGCGGGTAAAACCACTACTACTGAACGCATCTTGTATTATACTGGAAAAACCCATAAAATCGGTGAGGTCCACGAAGGAACCGCTACAATGGACTGGATGCCCCAGGAACAGGAACGCGGTATCACCATCACCTCAGCAGCTACCACTTGCTATTGGAATTATCCCACCCGCCAAGGAGAGCCTATCCCTGAGTCCAAGCGTTATCAAATCAACATAATTGATACTCCGGGCCACGTTGACTTTACCGTGGAAGTGGAGCGCTCTCTCCGCGTACTGGACGGGGCTGTGGCAATCTTTTGTGCTGTGGGCGGTGTAGAACCCCAAAGCGAAACCGTTTGGCGCCAGGCTGACCGTTACAAAGTGCCTCGTATTGCTTTCGTAAATAAGATGGACCGTGCCGGAGCAGATTTTTTCAGTGTTGTACAGCAGGTCAAAGAACGTCTTGGAGCCAAGCCTGTGCCCCTGCAGGTGCCTATCGGTGCAGAAGAACATTTCAAAGGGGTGGTAGACCTCATTAGCCTCAAAGGTATCATCTGGGATGAGGCCTCGGAAGGCAAACGTTACACCGAAGTGCCCATCCCTGATGACCTTAAGGACGTTGTGGAAGAATGGCGCCACCACCTTCTGGAGACCGTCGCAGAGTTGGACGAAACTGTGATGGAAAAATATTTTGAAAACCCCGATTCCATCACGGAAGAGGAAATCATTCAAGCCTTGCGTAAGGGGACTCTGGCTATGAAAATCACACCCATGCTGTGCGGCGCCGCCTTTAAAAACAAAGGTGTTCAAACCATGCTGGATGCAGTGATGCGTTACCTTCCCTCTCCTGTGGACATTCCGGCCATAGAAGGTATCAATCCTAACACTGGAGAAAAAGAGGTGCGCCGGCCTGATCCGGATGAACCCATGGCTGCACTGGCTTTCAAAATTGCCACCGATCCTTATGTGGGGCGCTTGTGTTTCTTTAGAATGTATTCAGGACGCCTGGAAGCCGGCTCTTATGTAATAAATATGCGTACGGGTAACAAGGAGCGCATATCTCGTCTCTTTCAAATGCATGCCAATAAGCAAAACCCCATTGACTATATTGAAGCCGGGGATATCGGTGCGGCCGTCGGGTTTAAAGACATCCGCACCGGCGACACCCTCTGTGCCGAATCGTCGCCCATAATCTTAGAGGCCATGCAGTTCCCCGAACCGGTCATAGGGCTGGCCATTGAACCCAAAACACAGGCTGACCTAGATAAACTCAGCACGGCACTCAGTAAGCTTGCAGAAGAAGACCCCACCTTCCGCGTACACATTGACCAGGAATCCGGACAGACTGTCATTTCCGGAATGGGGGAATTGCACCTTGAAATCATTTTGGACCGCCTGAAGCGGGAGTTCAAAGTGGAATGTAACCAGGGGGCTCCCCAAGTAAACTATAAAGAAGCCATCACTTCAAGCTGCGAACACAGGGAGCTCTTCAAAAAGCAGACAGGCGGACGCGGTAAATATGCGGATATTATCGTCAGGATTGAACCCGGTGAAAAAGACGGTCTGGAATTCATTGATGTGGTCAAAGGAGGGAACGTCCCGAAAGAATTTATTCCTTCCGTAGAAAAAGGATTCCGCGAGGCCATGAACAGCGGTGTATTGGCCGGCTATCCGGTTTCCCGGTTAAAGGTTACCCTCCTGGATGGTTCCTACCACCCCGTGGATTCGGACTCTTTATCCTTTGAAATCTGTGCCAAAAATGCTTTCCGAGAAGCGCTTCCAAAGTGCAATCCCGTCCTGATGGAACCTATCATGAAGCTGGAAGTGGTAACTCCTGAAGAATACATGGGCGACATTGTGGGCGACCTGAACCGACGGCGCGGTACCATTGAAGGCATGGACAGCAGAGGCAATGCGCGGGTTATTAAGGCTAAAGTGCCTTTGAGTGAGATGTTTGGTTATGTAACCACCTTGCGCACCCTCTCTTCAGGCAGGGCTTCCTCCAGCATGGAATTTTCCCACTATGAGATAGCACCTCGCAATGTCCAGGAGGAAGTGGTAGCTAAAGTAAAAGGTAAGGTTAAAGTGTAAACCGATGAGCCAAAAGATCAGAATAAAATTGAAATCATACGATCACAATCTGGTGGATAAATCCGCCGACAAGATTGTGAAAACTGTGAAAAGTACTGGAGCCATTGTATCGGGCCCCATACCCCTGCCCACCCACAAGCGCATTTTTACGGTGCTGCGCTCGCCACACGTAAACAAAAAATCACGGGAACAATTTGAGCTGAATGCCCACAAGCGTATCATGGACATCATGAACACCACCCAAAAAACCCTGGATGCCCTCATGAAACTGGAATTACCCAGCGGCGTGGATGTAGAAATTAAGGTCCTATAACTAATTTAAACTTTACTAATCGTATGTCAGGTATTATTGGTCGCAAAGCAGGTATGACCTCGGTGTTCACAGCCGAAGGCAAGCAGATCGCCGTGACTGTGGTGGAGGCGGGGCCTTGCTTTGTTACCCAGGTCAAGACCGCAGAAAAAGATGGCTATAATGCGGTGCAACTGGCCTTTGGCCCACAAAAAGAAACACGCGTTTCGGCTCCTTTGCTCGGACATTTTAAAAAAGCCGGTGTTCCGCCTCAGAAAAAACTGGCTGAGTTCAAAGATTTTGACCGTGAGTTAAAGCCCGGTGATACGGTGGATGTGAGCATATTCTCTGAAGGAGACTACGTGGACGTGAGCGGTATCTCAAAAGGAAAAGGATTTCAGGGGGTGGTTAAACGGCATGGCTTCAGGGGTGTAGGAATGCGCACCCACGGCCAGCACGACCGAGAGCGCGCCCCGGGCTCCCTGGGTGCTTCTAGCTTCCCCTCACGCGTGCTTAAAGGCATGCGTATGGCCGGAAAAACCGGTAACAGGAAGGTTAAAGTGCTTAACCTCCAAATAATTAAAGTGATTCCTGAAAAAAACATCCTGCTCATCAAAGGGGCTGTCCCCGGACCTAAGGGCGGTTTCCTCCTCATCACCAAATAAGCTGACTACCATGGAACTTAAAGTACTCACGTTTGAAGGCGAAGATACCGGGCGTACTGTTCAGTTGCCCGATGAGATCTTCTGCATAGAACCCAATGCCCATGCCGTGTACCTGGATATAAAGCACTACCTGGCCAGCCAGCGGCAAGGTACCCACAAGACAAAGGAACGCGGCGAGGTAGCGCGTACCACGCGCAAGGCATACCGTCAAAAAGGAACCGGTGGGGCCCGCCGGGGGAGTTACAAATCCCCTCTGATAAGGGGCGGAGGCACTGTCTTCGGGCCAAAACCCCGCGATTATTCTTTTAAGCTCAATAAAAAAGTGAAAGCTTTGGCCCGTGCATCAGCACTTTCCATAAAAATCTCCAGCGGCGCACTCGTCGTTCTTGACAAAGTGGAGATCCCCGAGCCCAAAACCCGAATCTTTGCTCAATCGCTTCGTAAACTTCAGGCTGCTGATAAAAAGTCCTTATTCGTAATAAAGGAGCCAGAAAAAAATGTAATTTTGTCGGCCCGAAATTTAAAGAGTGCAAAAGTGATAAACGCCTCACAATTAAACACTTATGAGATTATGAATTGCGACAAACTGTTCGTTACTGAAGCTGCTTTACCCGTGGTCCAGAGTTTAATTACACGTTAATCTAAATTTTATGAAAGACATTCTGCTCCGGCCTATAATCACCGAGAAAATGACTTCCCAAGCGGAAAAGTTGAACCGCTATGGATTTTTTGTGGCAATGGATGCCAATAAGGTAGAAATACGCAAAGCCGTTGAACAGCGGTATCAGGTTCAAGTGGAAAAAGTGAACACATTGCGTCAGGCAGGAAAAACTGTGCAGCGTTTTACGAAACGAAATGTGCTTTCAGGGCGGCGCCCTCATGTGAAAAAGGCCATCGTGACCTTAAAGCCCGGATTTACAATTAATTTCTTCAACAACATTTAATTTCTATACAAAGATGGGTCTAAGAAAGTTTAATCCTGTAACGCCGGGCACCCGCTTCAAGATTATCCCGGATTTTGAAGAAATTACCCGAAGCAGACCTGAAAAATCCTTGCTTTTACCCTATCATAAAACCGGCGGCCGAAATAATACGGGCAAAATGACCATGCGCTACATCGGCGGTGGCCATAAACGCCGCTTCCGTCTGATTGACTTTAAGCGCAATAAAGATAATATCCCCGGCAGGGTGGCCTCTATTGAATACGATCCCAATCGCTCTGCTCGTATTGCCTTAATCCATTACGTGGACGGGGAAAAAAGATACATTCTAGCCCCACAAGGACTTAAAGTCGGTCAGGTGATAATCTCAGGAAAGAAAGTTCCTCCGGAGGTAGGTAATTGTCTGCCACTGAGTGAGATACCGATGGGAAGCATCATCCATAATATTGAAATGAAACCGGGGCAGGGTGGAAAGATTGCCCGCTCAGCCGGATCCTTTGCCCAGCTCACGGCCAAGGATAATAACTACGCCACCATCAAAATGCCTTCCGGTGAAACACGATTAATCCATATCCAATGTAAAGCCACTATCGGGTCAGTTTCCAACCCGGAACACAACCTGGTGAGCCACGGCAAGGCGGGAAGACGTAGGTGGCTAGGCATCCGCCCCCGCAACCGCGGCGTATCCATGAATCCTGTGGATCACCCCATGGGTGGTGGCGAAGGAAGGGCCTCTGGCGGACACCCGCGCTCGCGCAAGGGGATCCCAGCCAAAGGCTTCAAAACCCGCTCTAAAAAGAATCCCACCAGCAAATTTATCCTTGAACGCAGAAAGAAATAAGCCATGCCAAGATCCCTTAAAAAAGGACCTTTTGTAGATTATAAATTGGAGAAGCGCATCCTGGCCATGAACCAGTCAGGTCAAAAATCCCTCATCAAAACATGGTCCAGGCGTTCTATGATAACCCCCGATTTTGTGGGGCATACCATCGCAGTACACAATGGTAACAAGTTCATCCCCGTGTATATCACTGAAAATATGGTAGGTCACAAATTGGGAGAATTTGCGCCTACCCGAACATTCCGGGGCCATCCTGGTAACCGCAAAAACCAATAACCCATGGGAGCGCGCAAAAGACTTTCTGCCCAAGCCCGTAAAGAAGCCAAACGGCATCGTTTCGTGGCCCGCTTACGAAACTGTCCTACATCCCCTCGTAAAATGCGACTTGTGGTGGACCTTATCCGTGGAAAAGATGTGAATGAAGCCCTGGATATCCTTCAGTTTACTAACAAAGAGGCAGCTCCTCGCCTTTCCAAACTCCTGCGCTCTGCCATCGCCAACTTTGAGCAAAAAACAGGCATGCGAGCCGAGGATAGCGGCCTCTATGTAGCCGAGGCCTTCGTGGATAGTGCCCGAATCCTCAAACGCATCCGTCCCGCCCCTCAAGGTCGGGCCTACCGGATCCGTAAGAGATCAAACCACGTGACTGTGGTCCTGGGCAGTGAAGCCTACAAAAAGATGATTTTGGAAAAAGAATCGGAAAAAATATCCGCTGAACAACCCAACGAAAAATCATAAAACACATGGGACAAAAAACCAATCCAATAGGTAACCGTCTTGGCTTTATCAAAGGATGGGACTCCAACTGGTTTGGTGGTTGGAACTACGGGGACAAAATTTTGGAGGACACACAAATCCGCAGGTATATATTCAAGAAACTCCCCCGTGCTGGTATCTCAAAAGTGGTTATTGAACGCACCCTGAAGCTGGTGACAGTGACCATTCACACATCCAAGCCTGGCATTATCATTGGGCGTATGGGCCAGGAAGTGGATAAATTAAAAGACGAATTAAAAGACCTCACCGGTAAAGAAATACAAATCAACATATTTGAAATTAAACGACCTGAAATTGATGCCCGCCTTGTGGCGGACTCTATTGCGCGCCAAATAGAAGGCCGGATGGCTTACAAAAGGGCTATCAAAACCGCTATTCAGGCCGCCATGCAAACAGGGGCCTGCGAAGGGATTAAAATAACAATTTCGGGGAGGCTTGCCGGGGCGGAAATTGCCCGGTCAGAGACTTACAAGGAAGGTCGTACCCCATTACATACGTTCCGCGCTGATATAGATTATGCTGTTGCCGAGGCCCACACTACCTACGGCAGAATAGGAATAAAAGTCTGGATTTGCCTAGGAGAAGTGTACGGCAAGAGGGATTTATCACCCAACCTTGGGCTGCAGAAAGCTGTCAGATCAACCCTCTCCGCAACTGGACAGCGTGGCCGCAGACAGGATAAAGCTAAAAAATAAAACCATCCACCATGCTCCAACCTAAACGCACTAAATACAGGAAAGTCCAAAAAGGTCGTATGAAAGGCCTCAGCACCCGGGGGCACCTGGTCGTTTTTGGATCCTTTGGGCTTAAATCGTTAGAAGCTTCCTGGGTTACCGCCCGACAGATAGAAGCTGCGCGCATAGCCATTAACCGGTACATGAAAAGGGAAGGCCAAGTTTGGATCCGCATTTTCCCTGATAAGCCTGTCACACGCAAACCAGCCGAGGTAAGAATGGGAAAAGGCAAGGGAAATCCGGAATTCTGGACTGCTGTGGTTCTGCCAGGAAGGATCATGTTTGAAGTGGACGGCGTTCCCATGGAAACCGCCCGAGAGGCCCTGCGGTTGGCAGCTCAAAAACTTCCTGTAAAAACTAAATTCGTTACCCGTGTGGATTACTCCGAAAGCTAAGCTACCATGAAAAAAGCGGACATTAAAGAAATGTCTTTACAAGATCTTCGGGATAAAGCAGCCGACCTCAAATCGGAATTAATAACCCTGCGATTCAACCACAAAGCTGGATCCTTGGACAATCCCCACAAAATAAAGCACACTCGCCGGCTTATTGCCGCAATACTTACTGAAATACGCCGCCGGGAGCTCAATGATCAGAAAAAAAGTAAATAACAAATTATGGAAAGAAATTCCAGAAAAGAACGAATCGGCGTGGTGAGCAGCACCAAGATGGACAAAACCATCGTGGTAAATGTGGTGCGCCGCGTAAAACATCCTAAGTATGGAAAATTTGTACAACGCACCAAGAAATTTTATGCCCATGACGAACATAATCAATGCTCACCTGGTGACACAGTGCGAATCATGGAAACCCGGCCCTTGAGTAAACTGAAGAGATGGCGTCTTGTGGAAATTATTGAAAAAGCTAAGTAATCATGATACAGGCAGAAACTAGATTGAATGTAGCGGACAATACTGGTGCCAAAGAGGTGCTGGTGATCCGCGTTCTGGGCGGATCTGGACGCCGTTACGCCTCTGTGGGTGATACCGTGGTTGTGACCATCAAGTCGGCCCTTCCCAATGGCACCGTTAAAAAGGGGCAAGTGTCTCGGGCTGTCATCGTGCGCACCCGTAAGGAAGTGAGGCGTGAAGACGGCTCTTATATCCGCTTCAGTGATAATGCCGCCGTACTACTCAATAATCAGGGGGAAATGCGCGGCACACGCATCTTTGGTCCTGTGGCCAGGGAATTGCGAAAAAAGAACTACGCTAAAATTATTGCTTTGGCTCCTGAAGTGCTCTGATGACGATGAAACTGAAAATTAAAAAAGGAGATAAAGTGGTGGTGATTTCGGGCGACCATAAAGGTGCCACAGGTACCGTGCTCAAAGTGTTGCGCTCTGAGCAAAAAGCCATCGTGGAAGGCGTGAACCTAGTATCCCGACATACTAAACCCAATACCAAAAACCCTGACGGTGGCATCATCAAAAAAGAGGCACCCCTGCCCTTGTGCAAGCTCATGGTGATTGACTCCAAAGGCCGTCCCACCCGCGTAGGCCGTATCCTTGATGAAAAAACAGGCCGCTTGGTGCGGTATTCAAAAAAAGAGAAAAAAGAAAATAATCAAATCCTTATTATTAAATAAATGCTGTAATGGAAGGAAAGTACATTCCGAGACTAAAGGAAAAATATCAAAAAGAGGTGGTGCCTGCCTTGATGAAACAATTTGGATATAAAAACATCATGCAGGTGCCAAAACTCACCAAAATCGTTCTTAATCAAGGAGTAAAAGGCGCTGTGGCCGATAAAAGACTCATTGATGCCGCCGTGCAGGAGCTTTCTCTCATAGCAGGTCAAAAAGCCGTAGCCACTAAAGCTAAAAAAGATATTTCCAATTTTAAGCTCCGCCGCGGTATGAATGTGGGGGTGCGCGTGACTTTGCGGGGCACCATCATGTACGAATTTTTAGATAGACTCCTCACCATTGCCTTACCGCGCATCAGGGATTTTCGCGGTGTCAACCCCAAAGGATTTGATGGATTCGGTAACTACAATTTAGGTGTACCTGAGCAAATCATTTTCCCTGAAGTAGATATTGATAAGGTACTAAAAATCAACGGTTTGGATATTACCTTTGTCACTTCCGCTAAAACAGACGAAGAAGCCTACGCTTTGCTTAAAGAATTGGGGATGCCATTTAGCGGTCCCTTTAAAGCCAAAAAGCAAACAATCAGCTAAATCGAAATAAATATGGCCAAAGAATCCATTAAAGCTCGGGAAAGAAAAAGAGAAATGCTGGTGCGTAAATACGCTGAGAAAAGAGCCCGACTCAAGGCCGAGGGCAATTATCAGGCGCTTTCCAGGCTGCCGCGGAACTCCTCCCCCGTGCGTTTACGTAACCGGTGCAAGTTAACAGGAAGGCCCCGCGGTTATATGCGTCTTTTTGGACTGTGCAGAAACCAATTCAGGGAAATGGCCAACTTCGGCCTAATACCTGGCGTTAAAAAAGCAAGTTGGTAATTAGAACTCTTCCTTTATGGATACCATTGCCGATTTCCTGACGAAAATCCGAAATGCTTCAAAGGCAGGCCATCTTATTGTAGAAGATAGGGCCTCCAAGCTCAAAAAGAATATCACAAAGATTCTTTTTGACCAAGGCTATATCGCCAACTATAAATTTTTGAAAACCGAAAAGGGAGAAATTATCAAAATCGCATTAAAATACCACCCCATCACCAAGGTACCGGTCATCCGGGGGATTAAAAGAGTAAGCACTCCCGGCCGCAGGGTGTACGTGGGTGTGGATGAGTTGCCCCGCGTCCTAAACGGGCTGGGTATCGCCGTGATAAGTACTTCCAAAGGAATTATGACCGACAAAATGGCCCGTGAACTGCGCGTGGGCGGGGAAGTGTTGTGTTACGTTTATTAATAATATAGGTTATGTCACGGATAGGAAAAATGCCAATTCCCCTGCCTGCAGGGGTGTCTGTTAAGGTAGCAGACAATAACGTGGTCACTGTAAAAGGGCCCAAGGGTCAGATTACACGCTCTTTTAACCCTTCCCTAAAAATTAAAGAGGTCGATGGAAAAATTATAGTGGAACGGCCTAGTAATAGTAAAAATCACAAAGCCCTGCACGGGCTCACCAGGGCTCTGCTCAATAATATGGTTAAAGGGGTTTCAGAGGGATTCAAGAAAGAACAGGAACTCATAGGTGTGGGCTACAGAGCAGAGGCCAAAGGGCAAATTCTAGAACTCACGCTGGGATACAGTCATACCGTGCAATTTGAAATACCACCTGAAGTAAAAGTGGAAACCAAGACCGAAAAAGGTAAACCCCCTCTGATAACCCTCACTTCCATCGATAAAGAACTCTTAGGCCTTGTGGCAGCCAAAATTCGCTCATTCCGAAAGCCTGAACCTTACAAAGGAAAGGGAATAAAATTTGTGGATGAGGTCATACGCCGCAAGGCCGGAAAGCAGGCCGGTAAAGGAAAGTAAATTATAGTTAAATTCACAATGGGTTAAAAATAAGCAGTATGGCCAGAAAGTATACGAGACGAGAACGCATTAAGATGCGTATCCGAAAAAAAATTACCGGAACGCCTGATGCCCCTAGAATTTCTGTATTCCGAAGCAATGCAGAAATTTATGCTCAGATTATTGATGACGAGAAAGGCCACACCCTTGTAGCCGCCTCATCCCGTGAAAAGGAGCTTGCAGCAATCAACGCAACCAAAACAGAAAAAGCTGCGCTGGTAGGAAAAATCCTGGCTCGCAGAGCCCTAGAAGCTGGAATTAAAAAGGTACGCTTTGACAGGAACGGTTATCTTTACCATGGGCGCGTAAAGGCACTGGCTGAAGCCGCGCGTCAGGAAGGTCTTGAATTTTAAAACTTCATAAAATATGGTATTTAAAACCGTACGCAGAGTAAAAGCCACCGAACTAGAGCTGAAGGACCGCCTTGTGGCCGTGAAACGTGTCACTAAGGTAACCAAAGGAGGACGTCACTTTAGTTTCGCAGCCATCGTGGTGGTGGGCGATGAGAATGGCACAGTGGGCTTCGGACTAGGCAAAGCCAACGAAGTCACTGATGCTATCACAAAAGGCACTCAAGATGCCAAAAAGAATTTGATTAAAGTCCCCATCATCAACGGAACCATACCCCATGCGCAAGAAGCCAAATACGGCGGCGCTCGGGTATTGATAAAACCGGCTGCCAGTGGAACCGGCGTCATTGCCGGCGGTGCCATGCGGGCTGTGCTGGAAAGCGTGGGCATCAAGAACGTTCTTGCGAAATCCAAAGGATCTTCTAACCCCCATAACGTGGTGAAAGCCACCATCCGCGCTCTAGAACAGCTCCGAGACGCCTACATGGTAGCCCAGGACAGAAACATCCCCTTGGAAAAAGTCTTCAAAGGATAAGCACGATGGCAAAGGTTAGAATTACCCTTGTGCGCAGTAAAATAGGCCGCCCCAAAGATCAGAAAGAGGCTCTGCGGGCCTTGGGTCTTAATAAAATTAACGATCGCAGGGAATTAGAGCTGAACCCTGCACTGGAAGGAAATATTAAAAAAGTTGCCCATCTTATCTCTGTAGAAACAATTGGTTAAACGAAAGAAAAATGACTATTTCGCTTTCTCACCTTAAGCCTGCTGAAGGATCCGTCAGAAAAAACAAGCGCCTGGGCCGAGGCCAGGGCTCAGGGCGAGGGGGTACCTGCACCCGCGGCCACAAAGGCCACAAGTCACGTTCCGGGTATTCCCGCAAAAGAGGGTTCGAAGGTGGCCAGATGCCTTTGCAAAAAAGAATTCCCAAATTTGGGTTTAAAAATATTAACCGAGTATCATATAAAGGTATTAACCTAGATACTCTGAACACCCTGAGTAAGGAATTTGATCTTCAGGTGATCACCATTGACACCTTACGTGAACACGGCTTGGTTTCAAAGAAGGATAAGGTAAAAATTCTAGGCCGGGGCGCTGTGGATAAAGCTCTTGAAGTGTCGGCCCACGCTTTCACCCAAAAAGCCCGGGCGGCCATTGAAAACGCAGGAGGCAAAGCCTTAACAATTGCCTAATTCATGAAAGACTTAATTCAAACGCTTCGCAACATCTTCCACATCCCTGAGCTGAGGGACCGCATCCTCACCACTTTGGGCCTCCTGGCTGTGTACCGTCTTGGGTCTTACGTGGTTTTGCCAGGTGTTGACTCGGCCGAGCTAGCTGCCCAGAGCAGTGCTACTTCAGGTACTGTGCTAGATATCCTGGTTAACTTCACGGGAGGCGCCTTTTCCCGTGCTTCTGTGATGGCCCTTGGGATCATGCCCTACATTTCGGCTTCCATCATTGTGCAGCTGCTGGGTATCGCCCTTCCATATTTTCAAAAACTTCAGAAAGAAGGCGAGAGTGGCCGCAACAAATTGAATCAGATCACGCGTCTACTCACGGTGGCCATCACCGCCTTCCAAGCCCCAGGATACCTAGCTTCCCAAGTGCCTCTGTCGGCCCGCCCCGATACTCCTCTATGGTGGATCACTTCTGTAATCATTCTGGTAGCTGGCACCATCTTTGTCATGTGGCTTGGCGAACGTATCACAGATCGCGGAATAGGAAATGGTATCTCACTAATTATTATGATAGGCATTATTGCCAACTTTCCATCCGCCCTAATTGTGGAATTCGGCTCCAAAATGGAACCGGACGGCGGGGGCCTCATTCTCTTTTTAGTGGAAATGCTCCTGTTGCTGGCCGTTATCCTCATTTGCATTCTCCTGGTACAAGGAACACGCCGCATCCCCATTCAATTTGCTAAACGTGTGGTGGGAAACAAGCAGTTTGGGGGTGTGCGCCAATATCTGCCCCTAAAGGTCAACGCCTCCGGCGTGATGCCAATCATTTTCGCCCAGGCTATTATGTTTATCCCCATCTACCTGTTGGGCTTTGCTACCGACGGCAGTACTAACTGGTTTACTCGAAATTTTTCTGACTACACCTCATTCTGGTACAATCTCACCTTTGCCATCATGATCGTCCTATTCACTTATTTTTATACAGCCATCGCCGTCAATCCCACCCAGATAGCTGAAGAACTCAAGCGCAATGGCGGATTCATTCCCGGTATCAAGCCTGGTAAAATGACGGCAGAATATATTGACAACGTAATGTCGCGCATTACCCTCCCAGGCTCGCTGTTCCTGGCTTTTGTGGCTATCCTTCCAGCCATAGCCAAGCTTTCAAATATCAATGATGCCTTCGCATATTTCTATGGTGGCACCTCTTTGCTCATCATGGTGGGTGTGGTGCTTGATACCCTTCAGCAAATTGAAAGTCATTTGTTGATGCGCCAATACGACGGCCTTATGAAAACAGGTCGCATTAAAGGCCGCACCTCTGGGGTGGGCATGACTGCCCGAGCAACCGGCTACTAAAACATTAATGCTGTTATCTGCCTACCTCAAAACACACCAGGAAATTGAAGCTATACGCCGCAGCGCTCTCCTGGTCAGTGAGGTACTGGCCCGTGTAGCGGAGGCCATCCGGCCTGGAATCCCCACGGCTCAGCTAGACCAGTTGGCTGAAGAAACTATCTTATCATACGGAGCCAAACCGGCCTTTAAAGGATACAATGGTTTTCCGGCTACGTTATGCATATCCGTAAACGAAGCCGTAGTTCACGGTATTCCAGGAAAGTATGAAATCCGCGAAGGCGATATTGTTTCTGTGGATTGTGGCGTGGTGTGGGAAGGCTGGTATGGCGATGCGGCCTACACATTTATTGTGCAGGGGGCCGAAAATAAAAAAATGGAATTATGTCGCACCACTTTGGAAAGTTTAGAAAAATGTATTAATTTTGCGGGCCCTGGAAAAACTATAGGTGACGTGGGTCATTTTATTCAGAAATACGTAGAAAGCAGAGGATATTCCGTGGTACGCGAACTGGTTGGCCATGGTTTGGGTCGTCAGCTTCATGAACCCCCGGAGGTTCCCAACTTTGGCCAACCCGGGAAAGGTCCGGTGCTAAGAGAAGGATTGGTTATTGCCATTGAACCCATGGTAAACCAAGGAAAACGATTTGTGAAAACGCTGTCCGACAATTGGACAGTTGTTACAGCTGATGGGTTGCCTTCGGCCCACTACGAACACACTGTGGCCATCACAGAAAAAGGTCTAACCCCCCTCTCCTCCTTTTCCCCGGTAGAAAAAGCCATTTGTCAAAACCCCTATTTGTTGCCCGTCTATGGTTAAACAAGCGTCTATTGAACAAGATGGAGAAATCGTGGAGGCACTTTCCAATGCCATGTTCCGAGTTCGTCTGAAAAACGGCCATCTGGTCACGGCCCATATCAGTGGTAAAATGCGAATGAATTATATCAAAATTCTACCAGGAGACATGGTGAAGTTGGAAATGTCCCCCTACGATCTTACCAAAGGCCGTATCATTCGCAGATTATAATACCACTCAAGTAATTAAATAATGAAAGTAAAAGCCTCCGTGAAAAAACGAAGCCCCGAGTGCAAAATCGTGCGCCGGAAAGGGGTAGTATATGTCATTAACAAAAAAAATCCCCGCTTTAAACAAAGACAAGGATAACATTTATGGCACGCATAGCAGGAGTTGATTTGCCACCTAACAAAAGAGGAGAAATCGGTCTCACCTACATTTACGGTATTGGCCGCAGTTCAGCCCGTAAGATTCTGGATAAAGCTGGCGTTCCTTACGACGTGAAGGTTAAGGACTGGAACGATGATCAACTTACAGCCATCCGCAATATCATCAACAATGAATACAAAACGGAAGGGGCTCTGAGGAGTGAAGTACAGCTCGCAATCAAACGCCTTCAGGATATTGGCTGCTACCGAGGCATTCGCCATCGTCTAGGTCTTCCGGTCAGGGGCCAGCAGACCCAGTGTAACTGCCGTACGCGTAAAGGTAAACGGAAAACCGTGCCCAACAAAAAGAAAGCAACTAAGAAATAGTTTCTGAATGTATGGCTAAATCCAAAACCTCCAAAAAGAAGGTGAAGGTGGACCTAATGGGTCAGTGCCACATTAATGCCACTTTCAACAACATAATCATTACATTTACCAACAACAACGGCGAAGTGATTGCCTGGTCCTCAGCTGGAAAAATGGGCTTCAAAGGCTCCAAAAAGAACACGCCCTACGCCGCTCAGGTGGCCGCTTTGGACGTAGCCAAAACAGCCTATGATCTGGGCGTCCGCCGCGTCAGGGTGTTTGTGAAAGGACCTGGAGCAGGGCGGGAATCTGCCATCCGGACCATTGCAGCCTTTGATACAGTACAAAATGAGTCCACGCAAGACAGTCAGAGCGAAACGAAAAAAGAATCCCCTGGCATTGAAATAGTGGAGATAATAGATGTGACGCCTATTCCTCATAACGGGTGCCGCCCTCCCAAACGTAGAAGAATTTAAACCGCATTATCCCATGGCACGATATACAGGACCGCGAAGCCGAATAGCGAGGCGTTTCAGAGAACCCATTTTTGGGGAAGACAAAGCTTTGGCGCGCAAAAATTACCCCCCTGGTATGCACGGCCCACTTAAAAGGCGCCGCAAACAAAGCGAATACGCCATTCAGTTGCAGGAAAAACAGAAAGCCAAATATATCTATGGAATGCTGGAACGCCAGTTTCGCCGATTCTTTGAGATAGCCTCCTCCATGAAGGGCATCACAGGTCTGAATCTGCTGCGCCTCTGTGAGAGCCGCTTGGATAATCTCGTATACCGCATGGGCATCGCTCCCACAAGGGCGGCTGCCCGTCAGTTAGTTAACCATGGCCACATTACCGTTAATGGAGAAGTGGTGAAAATACCTTCCTACATCGTGAAGCCGGGTAGCACCATCGCTGTCCGGGAGAAAAGCAAAAGCCTCCAGGTGATCCGCAACCATGTGCACAGCACCAAAAACAAGCTGGACTGGATTGATTTCAATCCCAACACCCTCACAGGCACCTTTATTGCTCTCCCAGAAAGAGAACAAATACCGGAAAACATTAACGAACAATTAATCGTTGAACTCTATTCCAAGTAAATTATAATCCTTCACCCTATGGCCATTCTAGAATTTCAGAAACCGGAAAAAGTTATCGTTAATGAATTAAAGCCGGATAGGGGCCTCTTTGAGTTCAGACCCCTAGAACCCGGCTACGGTATTACTATCGGTAATTCCCTTCGTCGGATATTGCTATCATCGCTGGAAGGTTTCGCCATCTCGGGAATAAAATTTCTGGAGCCTCCCGTTCCCCACGAATTTTCTACCATTAAATATATTACCGAAGACGTTACCGAAATCATCTTAAACCTAAAAAAGGTTAGGTTGAAACGTCAGGTGGAAGGAGTTAATGAAGAAAAGGTGATTGTCAGTTGTTCGGAGGGAGGCCGGTTCACAGCAGGGGATATCGGGAAGGCTCTCTTAAATTTTAAAGTGCTCAATCCAGACCTTGTGATCTTCACGGCAGAACCGGGAGTGAAAGTGAAATTTGAACTGCACATCACGAAAGGTCGAGGTTACGTACCGAGCGAAGAAAATAAACCTCTCACTGCTGATGCAGGCTTCATCCCTATGGACGCCATCTACACCCCTATCCGCAACGTGAGGTACAGCGTAGAAAATTACAGGGTGGAACAAAAAACAGACTATGAGCGGCTTCTCATAGAAGTGGAGACCGATGGCTCCATCAATCCGAAAGACGCTCTTAAAGAGGCCGCCAAAATTCTTATTCACCATCTTTATCTATTTGCCGACGACGAAAAGCTGCTGATTGAGCAAGAAGAAGAGAGCTCAAAAGACGAAGAGGATGTGGACGAGGAAACCCTCCGCATGCGCCAGTTGCTCAGTACACCGCTCTCCGAACTGGATCTATCAGCCAGAGCCCTCAACTGCCTCAAGGCTGCTGATGTGGAAACTCTGGGTGACCTGGTTTCTTATCAGAAAAATGACCTTCTCAAATTCCGCAACTTTGGTCAAAAATCGCTCACAGAATTGACAGAACTCCTCAAAGAAAAAGGCCTCACCTTTGGCATGGACGTGAGCAAATACTTTAAGAAGAAATAAATATGCGCCACAGAAAGAAAGACAACCATCTGGGTCGTACAGTGAACCATAGGCGAGCACTGCTCTCAAACCTCGCGGTAGCCCTGATTCGCCATAAACGCATACGCACCACCCTGGCCAAGGCTAAGGCTCTGCGCCGTTATGTGGAGCCCCTGGTCACCCGAAGCAAAAACGATACCCAACATTCCCGCCGGATAGTGTTTTCCTATCTTAGGCATAAAGAGGCCGTCACGGAACTTTTCCGCGAAATTGGTCCGAAGGTTGCCGAACGCCCCGGCGGCTACACACGGATTATCAGACTGGAAAACCGTACTGGTGACAACGCCCCCATGGCCTTTATTGAATTCGTAGACTACAACACTCTATATACAAAAGAATCCAAGACTACCGGACGTAAGCGCACGCGTCGTTCTTCCAAAAAAGGAAGCACAAAAACGGGCACCGCTTCAAATGCCGATCAGGTTGTCCCTTCTCCACCCGAAGAAACAGGTACCACCCCCTCTACCACCGTTGAGAATTTAGAGGAAGGTCCTTCTGATAAAAGCGAGAAAGAATAAACTATACCAACCTTTTTCTAAATAAGTTAAGGAAGAATGGTCTCATTCTTCCTTTTTTTGTATGTAAAAAAAAGCCATGCTTTCATTTCCTAAAGCTAAGCTGTTGTTGGCTGACGGGACCCGCCTCGAGGGTCTAGGGGCCGGAGCCACAGTTACCATGGCCGGAGAGCTCTGCTTCAACACAGCCATGACCGGCTATCAGGAAACCTACACAGATCCTTCTTACTACGGTCAGATTCTGATTTCCACTGCCGCTCACATTGGGAATTACGGAGTAGTAGGGGAAGATGAATCTGAATCTGAAAAGATCCAGATCAAGGGCCTTGTGTGCCGAAACTTTTCTCTTCATCATTCCAGATACGGGGCCGGTCCGTTGAACCAGTGGTTTGCCTCGCAGGGTGTACCCGTCATGCACAGCGTGGACACTCGTCGCCTGGTACGTCACATCCGAACCCAAGGAGTTATCAATGCGGTCATTTCCACGGAGGAACACATCAGTTGGGAAGAAATGGCACATATCCTGAATGAAACTCCGTCCATGGAAGGGCTGCAGTTATCTTCATACGTTTCCGTGAAGCAGTGCAAGGATTATTATGCCCCTAACGGCCGATATCGGGTTGCTTTGCTGGATCTGGGTGTTAAACACAATATCATCCGGTGCCTCCTGGAACGGGGCTGTCATGTTAGGCTTTTCTCCATGTCAACAACGGCCGCTGATATTCTGGAATGGCAGCCCGATGGTTTGGTAATATCCAACGGACCAGGGGATCCCGCCACTTTAACCCACGCCATCTCTACGGTAGCCGAGCTCATTCCAACTGGTCTTCCTATCTTCGGAATTTGTCTAGGCCATCAGATAATAGCCCTGTCCCAAGGCTTGAAAACCTACAAAATGCACCATGGCCATAGAGGTATCAACCATCCTGTACTTTGCCTTGTCAACCAAAAAGGGGAGATAACATCCCAGAACCATGGCTTCGCCGTGGCTGAAGTTGCGGATAAACAATCCAATATCATCATCACCCACCGCCACCTGAACGACCACACTGTGGCAGGTTTAGAATTAAAAGATTATCCTGTGTTTTCCGTACAGTACCATCCAGAAGCTTCTGCGGGCCCTCACGATTCACGCTATCTGTTTGATAAATTTTTGGAGCTAATTATTAAAAAGAAAGAAACGAAGGTTCAGGAAAGACATCCTGTGACGTCCCCTGGTCCCTAAGGTTCATTTTTGCTTACCTTGTTGAAAAAATTGTATGGAAGGTACATGGGCATAGGTTTATTCTATTTTTTTTAGATAAGCATAAATAAAAAAACTTTTTTGGCTCACCTGATAAGTTGCTTTCCAATGAGTTAATTTTTCAATTTGGTTTTTGCGGAGTGAAATGCCTGCGGATCAAATAATTATAGCTAAAGTTTCTGTTTTAGCAAAATTTTGTAAGGAAATTTTTTCATTCAACAAGAGGAAATCTTCTTAAAATTCTTAAAAAAACTTATTTGTTTCTTACTTAGAAATAATCTTGGAAGTTTTGTTTTATACTTCTTTTGAAACAATTTGGAATCTTTTCACCATTTTCTAAATATTAAATTTGCGTAATCATCAGACAGTGTCAGGCCTTTTTGGGCAATGGTGGCTTTACGGCGATGAGGTTATCGCCTGGGCTGTGCCCATATTTTTATTAAGTGTCACTATAGAAGCGCTGTGGCTGACACTGGGCCGGGGCCATAAGTATCCTTTGCGTGATGCCCTGGCTTCCATTACCATGGGAGTAGGAAGTGCGGTGATCAATACGGTGGCCAAGGGTCTTGTGATGGCATTGTTCTTTCATATTTATCAATACCGCTTATGGACCATTCCTACCGATAAGTGGTGGGGTTGGCTCTTACTTTTATTGGCAGATGATTTTTCCTTTTATTTGCACCACCGAGCCTGCCACGAAGTGCGTTTGTTCTGGGCCGGCCATGTGAACCACCACTCCAGCGTGCATTTTAACCTGGCTGTGGCCTTGCGGCAAAGTTGGGGAGAATTATTCCACAAGTATATCTGGTGGGCCTGGATGCCTCTGGTGGGGTTTCATCCCGGCGCCATGATGGTGATGCTATCCATCAGTCTTATCTATCAGTTTTTCCTGCATACCGAAGCCATCGGCCGCTTGGGTCCATTGGAATGGGTCCTGAACACCCCTTCTCACCATAGGGTGCACCACGGTAGCAATGTGCGTTACCTGGACCGTAATCACGGGGGAATACTAATTATCTGGGACAGACTTTTCGGCACCTTTGAGCCTGAAAAAGAAAAAGTAGTTTATGGCATTACGAAAAACATTCAAACATACAATCCTCTGGAAATAGCCACGCACGAATACAAAGCCCTTTGGCACGATGTGCGGCAGGCTCCCGGCTTGCTCAATAAACTTAAATACCTTTTTATGCCTCCGGGGTGGAGCCACGACGGCCGCACCCTCACTGCCAACCAGATGCGGATGAAAAGCGGCATTTAAGAGCCGGCGCCCTGAAGGCACTGCTTCAGGCGTTTCACTTCTTCGTACTTAAGCTTTTGCTCGCTATGCTGAAAGTAAATCATTAGGTTATTGAGCAACCGTTCCACAATGGTTCGGTTGGAACAGGGATAAAAGTACTCGTCCTTTTTCGCCAATCCCAGCCTGGTGAGAAAGGCTTCGATCTCTCGGCGGCTGAAGATGCTCCCACCATTATAGGGGTTGATGTAAAAGAAAATGCGAGGCTGGGACGACGAACCGAACAACCGCCCTAAGCTGCTATCATCCAGGTAGGCCAGGACGAAATGTTCCGGCAAGTTCACCCCACGTATAGGTAAATTCAGCGATTCAGCAACTATCAGATAAATCACTCCCAGCAAAAGAGAATTTCCGGCCTTTGTTTCAAGCACCTCGTTAATCATGTTGTTGTGCCAGTGACCGTAATCTTTTGTGTTGGGGTGAAATCCGTGGATACGGTAGATGATTTTGTTCAGGGTTTTCACGACTTCCATAGCCGTGAGTGATGGATTCACTTCCAGCCAGGCATCTTTCTGGATGTGTTCTATGTACCGACGCACTCGCTGTTCATCCAGATTGGGAAACTGATATCTGGCGCAGATTAGGACGCCCTCCAACAGATTCTGGCAACCTCCTTTGGCCCATTGCTCCAGAAGCATACAAACGTGATCCAGATGAATTTCCTTAATGACGCCCTCTATGCGGTAATGCATTTCGGGGTCATCAGAAAGCTCCCAGTGCTTTTCCAATCGTTCAAGGATGGAAGTTCCTAAGGAAATCAGCTTGGATCTAACCTCCGCAAAAATTTCTGGGTCAGGATCTCCGAGCAAACTGATAAGAGCATCTAGTTCTGAGTCCTTCATATTTTTTACATGCCAATCATAAGAGGCATGATAAGCATGAGCAGTTGCTCGTTTTCGTCAGAGGGATGGGCGGGCTCAACAACACCGGGCCTACTTGGCAGGGAAAGACGCATGGTCACCTCACTTTCCGGGATGTTTTTAAGCACTTCTATGAGGAATTTGGAGTTAAAACCAATCTCCATGTCTGCGCCGGAGTAAGAGCAGGGCATCACCTCGTGGGCTTGACTGCTAAAATCCAAGTTTTCAGCATCTAACGTAAGCTGACTTCCCGCAAGCTGAAGCCGTACTAAAAAAGTGCTCTTGTTGGTAAAGTTTTGCACCCGCATCAGGCGGTTGATAAACATATCCTTGTCCACCGTGAGCACATTGGGATTGTCCTTTGGAATGACACTCTCGTAGTTGGGGTAGCGTGCGTCAACCAGACGCCCCATCAAACGGATATTGTCCCACGAGGCTGAAAAATTCAACCGGCTGAATTGAAGATGGGTCTGAGATTCCACTCCCGTCAGCAGGTTGCGCAGAATATTGAGAGGCTTTTTGGGAACAATGCAGGAATAAGACTGGTCGCTTTGAACATCAGTGCGGGTGTAGCGTACCAGCTTGTGCGCATCGGTGGCTACGAAGTTGGTTTTTTCCGGAGAGAGTTCAAATAGTACCCCAGACATCTGGGGGCGATCTTCAGAGGCAGTGGCGAAGAGCGTCCTATGGATAGCCAGGGCCAGCAAATTCCCTTCTAGGGTAGTTTGGGCTTCCGGGCTGAAAGTAGGAGGATTAGGAAAATCCTCCGCTGGGTGGCCGCTGATAACAAATTCCCCACTTTCGTGTGTCACTTTAACACTGAGATTAGTAGGGTTGCAAGTAAAGGTCAGCGGCTGGTCAGGAAAGGTTTTCAAGGTGTCCAACAGGGTACGGGCCAACACGGTAAACCGACCCTCGCCGTCAGCTTCCACGGGAACTTCAATGGTCATGTATGTTTCCAGGTCGGTTGCGGAAATCTGCAATTTATTGTCTTTCACTTCCATCAAAAAGTCCTGCAGGACAGGCGTGATATTGTTGTGGACCACTACACCGGAAACAGTGGCTAAGGCCTCGTTTAGTTCCCTACTAGAAATCAAAAATTTCATAACACGCAATTATTCAAGTCCACAAAAATAGGTAGGGGAGCTAAGCATCAAAAAACCTGTTTCTGATTAATTTAATCAGGGAACTGTACCGGGGCTTACTCCATTTTCTGGGGGTGCTTTTCCTACAAACCATAAAGGATGTTTGGTTATACGGTCAAAGGTGAGGTATTGTAATATGACAGGCCCTTCAATTCCCGATATTTCTCCGTACATACGGTCGTAATCATATTTCACTATACGACCAAAAGCATCCTCGGTGTTTGGCGGCAAGGGAATCCGATAGCCCGATACGCTTTTGGTATTACCTCGGGCGTCGGTGACGCTGACAGTAAATAAATGATGCCACTGGCGCAGGCTGTCCATTTTGGCCTTCGGAAGAGTTATGAAATCTTCAAAAGCGATATTGCGAAATTCCCGGAGCCAGGTTTTCATGCGGGCCGTATCAAAGGGAAGAAGATTATTATCCGGAAGGCTCAGAAGCCTGAATGTACGGCCTTCTTCACACTCTACGGCGTAGCTCGGGATAGGCATTCGGAAAAAGCGCATTTCAACGCGGCGAATATCCGGAATGTTGTAGGTGTAAATGCGCTTATCACGCCAGTTAAGGGCTATGGGAGAAAAAAATTCTGATAGGTAACCGCGGTGACCGGGCAGGTAAACAATATAAGGAGCCGTAGATTTTTCTAAAATGGCATACGTTCCAAAGTTGTCTTGCGTACCAAAACCAATATAGTATCCTTTCAATTTGTTTTCACCTGCATAATATTCCACTTTAACGGCCATTGAGGCCAATTTTTTCATTATATTATCCCGGGCAGCCAGCGCCACGGGGGCCATCACTGTCATACGGGCGGCCACATTTAGAAGATTTTCAATCATATCGCGGCGCGCCAAGTATTGCCCGTCCACTTGCCAGTCCAAGCCAGCCAGTCGCGTCAGCTCTACCCGCCGGCCCGATTTGTCGTAGATTAAAACGCGCGTCACATCACCGGTGTCCGGCAGTGCAAAATCACTCCTGTCGCTCAGTTCCTCGCCGGAATTTCTTAACGACAGAACAACTCCAACCCCCACTCCTATAATGATTAACAAAGCCAGCCACCAGCGTTGGCGGATCCTCAAGAAAATGGCTTTAATATCCATGACTGTAGCGGCTTCGGTAAATTATACTGAAGATTATTCCGAAAAGGCTTAATCCCAGAATGGGAATGAGGGTGTTTAAAAGACGGATGGTAGTCCCATTTTCTCTTACCCGTGTGCGATCAAGGAGCCTGATTACAAATTGTTTACCCCGTAATGGAATCAGCCAAGAATCTCCTAAAAGGTAATTCACGCAGTTCAGAACAAACTGCTTGTTGCCCGAAAAGTAGGTACGACTAGCCGGTTCATAGCCCAAGGGAAAGGGTTGACCATTTCTTCGGTCCACTACATTACTGATTAATGAGGAAGTTCCACACACAATCATGCGTGTATTGTCAGGGCTCTCCTCTCTTACCTTAAAAGGAAGGGAGTCGGCGGGGATCTTGGGCGCAATCCTATCTTTGAAAACAGAGGTAAATCGCCCTTCTAATAGAACGACCAACGGCAAGTTAGATTTTGGAAAATTTTCTCTACTAGGAGGCATACGCACAAAGTGCAGGCCTACGCGGAATGGTGCGAAAGCCGCGTGGGAGAGTTCTGAACTGCGAAGCAGAATGGTTTTACGCACCCCTGGTGCCCGTATGGTATCCACCGTGCTGGCATATTTCAGCCGGAGATTGGATAAACCCTTAGTGATCATGTGGCTCTCATCGGATACCACCACAGGATAGAAGTACCAGGGCATCAACTCTGTACGGGGCTTTCCTCCGTATTGACCAGTTATTACAGGCAGCACATCACACCTTACATCACGAACGAGGTTGGTATTTACACGGGCACCATAGACAAATAACATGTCTTCTATATTAAGTTCCCGCGGCAAGGCGGGAGTAAACCCATAGGCCGCCATAGTATCCATATTCACCTCCACTTTGTCCAGAAGCCAAAAAATGGGTTTACCGCGCATAACGAACTGATCCAGGTTGAAACGAGCGCCTTCGCTGAAGGCGCTATCGGGACCTGCTACCACCAAGAGAGCCGCATCTTCTGGAATACAGCCCAATCGGTCATTCACCTGGATTTTATGCACGGAGTACATTTCAGAAAGCGCAGTATAAATGTCCACCGTTTCGTAAGAGCCCAATTCTCCATGGCCTCGCGTGAAATAAATCCGTTTCCGAATATCTCCGGCCAAAAGGGAGTAGATAGTTTTGGCACATTCATACTCCAGGCTCTCAATGGATTGATGCAACACGGTTAGAGGATCGCGGTTAAGCTGGGCTTGGAGAAAATTCACTGCCTCCCGACGTCCTTTGTAATGAAATATTGCGCCCGGGTAAATGATTGTTTCAGAGGCCTTATCTGCGCTACGGTCAATCACGTTGGTGGGCTGTAAACCTTCCTCCTCCAGTTGGCGCAAGGCCTCACGCAGATCTTTCCCTTTCCCCAGGGAATATGGGTTCACAAACTCGTAACGAAAATGGCTTCCGGCATAAGCCCGCATCTCATCAAAAAGTTCTCGGATTTCCTGGCGCAACTTCCTGAAATCTGCATTGAGTTCTCCCTCTAAGAAACAACGCACATAAACAATATCATCCAGCCGCCTCAACATGGCAATGGTACTGTCGGAAAGGGTAAATCGGCGATTGGAAGTAAGGTCTAGACGTATAAAACGCCAATGTGCAAGGGCATTAGCTCCAAACAAAACCATGAACATCAAGAGAATCCCCCTCCAACGGGAGAATAATTTTTGCAACTCTTTTATTTTCATCGCCCTGGAAGCCGATGCATGGTGAGCACAAGAAAAAATACCACAAAACCGGCGAAGTATATCAGATCTCTTGAATCCACTACCCCCCGGCTCATGGACATGTAATGTTCAACAAGGCTAAACTTCAACAGGTAATAGGCTACTTTTTGCAAACCTGCCGCAGCCGCCAATGCTTCAAAACCGAAACTGAATACCACGCACATGGCAACGGCCAGCACAAGCGCTACCAATGGATTATCCGTGACAGAAGAAGCAAACAGCCCCACGGCACAATATGCGGAGGCCAGAAATAGCAGACCAAGATAAGAACCAGCGATACCCCCCGCATCAATATTGCCCCGGGGATCGGCCAATTCGTAGATAGTATACACATAGGTAAGAGTAGGGACAAGCGCAAGAGCTGTCAGAGCCATGGCAGCGCTGTATTTGGCCATCACTACCTCCCACCGGCGCAAGGGCAGGGTCATCAGAATCTCCAGCGTGCCGCTCTTACGCTCTTCGGATATGCTCCGCATCGTGATTGCCGGAATGAGAACAAGAAAAAGCTGGGGCGCATAATTAAAAAATGCGTCCAGACTGGCATACCCACTGTCCTGAATGCGGGTCTGAGGTAGCAGCCACAACACCACAGCACAAGAAGCCAGAAAGGCCCCCATGAAAATGTAGCCTTGCAGACTGGCCAAAAAAGACCTAATTTCTTTAAAGAACAACGCTTTCATCTCTCCAAAATTAGCGAAACAGATCTCCTTTGCCCTTAAGCTGGACGGGCTAATTCCCTTAGTGGTATCAGAGAAAAAGCCTGCGGCTTTTCATCAAACCAAGGACTCACCCGGGCCCAGATGTCCCGAAATAAATCGCTTTGCCGATAATTTTCCAAACAGGCTGCATCCGCCCACCTGCTTATCGTGTAAATTACATTGGGCTGCTCGTTGTCCCGGAACGCCTGCACCTCCAGACAACCCTCAAAGGCTGCTATTTGAGATTGCACGCGGCTATAAAACTGCAAAAAATCATCCAGGTGTTCCTCTTTGAAGGATAAACGCACAATGCGCACTAAAGAATTTGTATCCGAAATTCCCATGTCATTAAGAGGCCTGCAAAAGTATGGGCTCTTTTCCGAAGCCCTACTTCTATCCATTTCAAGCTTTGAAAGCATGGCAGGAACTTGTTCGGAAATAGCTTGAGACAACGCTCCTATGACATCCTCCCTACCTATTTTTACGAGCCCAACTGCTGTATGCTTAAAATCCTTTCTGAACAGGCATCTGTTTTCTCCCTTTTTCTGTCCGAACTCAGGGATGTTCATATCCAGAAAGATCCCTTTCGCTTCCGCCGCAATTTGGAGCGCATAGGGGAAATCTTCGCTTATGAAATAAGCCGAGAGCTCCGTTACATCCCTTGCGAAGTGGAGACCCCCCTGGGAATAGCCTCTGCCTTAAAGTTAGCGGAGGAAGTAGTCATAGCCTCTGTACTCCGAGCAGGACTGCCTCTACACCACGGACTACTTCAGTTTTTTGATAAAGCCCAGAACGGTTTTATCGCAGCCTATCGTAAACACCACAAAGACAATTCTTTTGAGATACGGTTGGAGTACGTGAGCAGCCCCTTGCTGACAGGAAAAACTCTCATTCTTTGCGATCCTATGCTGGCCACTGGCCAAAGCATGGTAGAATCTTACAGGGCTCTCTCAGAACGCATGGGCCGGCCTGAAATCACCCACGTCGTGGCCGTGGTGGCCAGCGAAGAAGGGTACAACTATGCCCGCCGCCACATGCCTGAAAATACCATGTTCTGGCTCGGCGCCCTGGATCCTGAGCTCAATGCTAAGTCTTACATCGTTCCTGGATTAGGTGACGCCGGCGACCTGGCCTACGGCCAAAAAGATTGAGACCGTTTCTACCTCATGGATATGGCCCGGATCACCGTCCTGTTTACAGCTTTGCTAGCTTGTGCCGTCAAGTTTGCCATAGCTTACCCCACATCAATTTTGACTTTTAACTTTTCCTTCCTCGAAGCTGTGGCCTTTGGGGTGACCGGTGGGGGGCTGGGAGTCTTCGCCTTCACTTATGCAGGTACATTCTTGGTAAACTCCTTTAACCACCTGGTCAAAAAGCTGAAGGGCCCCCGTCCAGCACCGCGTCGCCCACGATTCACTCCAGGCCGTCGCCGGTTAGTTCGGATAAAACAAAAGTACGGTCTGTGGGGCATAGCTTTCCTTTCACCGGTCCTCATTAGTATCCCCATTGGCTGCCTGGTGGCAGTCCGTTATTTCCATAACCGGCGCCGCATACTTTTCACCATGATGGCCTCCGTCCTCTTCTGGTCTGTGGTCATGGCGGCCTTTCGCAATGCTTTTATAAGCCTTTTTAAAATATAAGGCTGATGTCCCTACGCCACATTTTTTTTGACCTGGACAAAACGCTGTGGAACCACCGTGCTAACCTTGCCCATGCCATAGAGGAACTCCACCGCCAATTCTACAACGAACTGGGTCATGTTCCTAAAGAGATTTTTTTAGCCGCCTTCACAGAAGCCAATGAACGCCTGTGGAAACTTTTCAGTCAGGGGCGGATCACGGGTCCGCATCTGCGTTTTCTCCGATTTAGAATCTGCCTTCAAAATGTGGGTCTGCCCTCCAACAACCTGGCCCGTCGCCTTAGCCGCACTTTTCTAGATATTGCTCCCCAGGGCTCCCTCTTAGAAGAAGGGGCCCGGGAAACTCTCCAATCTCTGCATTCCCGCTATTGCCTTCACATTATCACCAACGGCTTTGAAATCACCCAGCGCACCAAGCTCCGCTCCTCCGGCATCCACCACCTTTTTACCACAATCACCACCAGCGAGCGATCCGGCTACCGCAAACCCGATCCGCGCATTTTTCGCTATGCCCTCCGCCGTGCTGGAGCCCTTGCGTCTCAAGCCGCCTTCATCGGCGACGACCTAGAAATTGACATCCTACCGGCAGTCCGTATGGGCTTCCACACTTTCTGGTACAATCCTTCAGGGCTTCCAGGGCCCTCCTCCAGGGATTTTCAAAACCTTCAACTCTTACGATCCCTTCCTGAGTTGCCTACCCTTTTAGAAAAAATTTCCTTTTAATTTTCTCTGGGGCGTGCCCCTGGTGTGCCAGCTGACACCCCCGGCCTCCGGCTGCCCTCCGCTTCCTTTGTATATATCCGCCGGTCGCTTTCCCGCAACTCCCTCTTTCTGCTACTCCAATTAGCCATAGGGCTTTGTGAAAAAAATTTCAACCCAGAAACTGGATTGAGAATTCACCACCTCCCTGACACAAACCTTTCACATTGATCCCTTGCTTTTGCAGGTTTTATTAAAGATTAATTTTCAGGATTGAAAATCAAGGGTTTTGAAAAAAATAAGCAATCTCATTTTCGAGGCTTGAAGAAAATCCTCCTTGAAATTTTGTTTTAAAATGGTCTTGTCAGGACCTAAAATTCTGTGACCAAGGCGCCAAGGCTCCTGAGGGTTCCTAAATTTGCCGCCGCAATGGAAAGTGCCGCTTCTAAAGAATATCGCATTGAACGCGACACGATGGGCGAAGTTCGCGTGCCCGCCGATCGGTATTGGGGTGCCCAGACCGAACGCTCCAGGAACAATTTCCGCATTGGCCCGCCGGCCTCCATGCCCAAGGAAATCATTTATGCCTTCGCCCACTTGAAAAAGGCTGCTGCCATGGCCAACCACGAATTAGGCGTGCTCTCTGCCGAAAAACGCGACCTCATAGCCCGTGTCTGTGATGAAATTCTGGAAGGAAAGCTGGATGATCACTTCCCCCTGGTCATTTGGCAAACAGGCTCTGGCACTCAAACCAACATGAATGTTAATGAAGTAATTGCCTATCGGGCCCATGTGCTGGCCGGTGGTAGCCTCATGGATGAAAAGAAGGTATTACATCCAAACGACGACGTCAATAAATCCCAATCCAGCAACGACACCTTCCCCACTGCCATGCACATAGCGGCCTATAAGCTCGTTCGCGAGGTCACCCTCCCCGGACTCCAGCACCTTCGCCACGTGCTAGCCCAAAAGTCCGAAGCCTTCCGCGATATCGTAAAAACAGGCCGCACCCACTTCATGGATGCTACACCACTGACGCTGGGCCAGGAATTCAGTGGTTATGTGCAGCAATTGGACAATGCCATCCAAGCCATTGAAAGCGCACTCGGCCGCGTAGCAGAATTGGCCTTAGGGGGTACGGCTGTAGGAACGGGGCTCAACGCTCCTAAGGGTTACGATGTACTGGTGGCCAAATACATCGCCCAGCTCACAGGTTATCCTTTCGTGACAGCACCTAACAAATTTGAGGCTCTGGCATCCCACGACGCTATGGTGGAACTCTCCGGAGCCCTTAAAAAAGCTGCGGTAGCTCTCTTCAAAATAGCCAATGACATCCGTATGCTCAGCTCCGGCCCCCGCTGCGGAATCGGTGAAATATTGATCCCCGACAATGAACCAGGTTCTTCTATCATGCCTGGAAAAGTAAACCCCACCCAACCCGAAGCCCTCACGATGGTCTGCGCTCAAGTAATTGGTAATGATGTAGCCGTATCGGTGGGTGGCATGAACGGGCACTTTGAACTCAATGTATTCAAGCCGCTCATTGCGGCCAACGTGCTCCAAAGCGCCCGCCTGCTGGGCGACGCTTGTGTTTCTTTTGCGGATAAATGTGCCGCAGGTATTGAGCCCAATTTACCTGTCATTCGGCGCCACCTGGAAAACTCCCTCATGTTAGTTACAGCCCTCAACCCCCACATCGGTTATTACAAAGCCGCTGAAATAGCGCAAAAAGCTCATAAGGAAGGGAAAACTCTTCGCGAGGCTGCAACGGAACTGGGATATGTCACCCCTGAGCAATTTGACCAATGGGTGCGCCCAGAAAATATGATTCATCCCCTCTGATCCATGGAAAAGCGACGAATTATATTATTACGCCACGGTCAAAGCCAATGGAATAAAGAAAACCGGTTTACCGGATGGGTGGATGTGCCACTCACCGCAGAAGGGGAAGCCGAAGCCCGCCAGGCTGCGCGCTTGATTTCAGAGGCCGGCCTTCAACCCCGCAAGGCCTATACATCCTACCTTAAACGGGCCATAAAAACCTTGTGGATATGTTTGGAGGAGCTTGACCTTATGCATATTCCTGTCCTAACTTCCTGGCGCCTCAATGAAAAGCACTACGGCCAACTCACGGGGCTTAATAAATCAGAAACTGCTGCCCGCCACGGGGAAGAGCAGGTGAAGCTGTGGCGGAGGGCCTATGATGTGGCCCCTCCACCTCTGGATCCTCAAAGTCCTTATCATCCTGTTAATGATCTGCGTTATGCTGAAGTGCCACCGCACTTGTTGCCCGCTACCGAATCCCTGAAAAATACAATAGAACGCTTGCTTCCATTGTGGGAGCATCAAATGGCTCCGGAAATCAGAAATACGCCGGGGGACTACTTTGTGGTGGCCCATGGCAACAGTCTTAGAGGCCTTATCAAATTCTTAATGGCTTGGGATGAACAGCGTATCCTGGAATTCAATCTTCCCACGGGTATTCCCTATGTATTGGAACTGGACGCCCAAATGCGCGTCATCTACGACAGCTTTCTTATTTCACAGGAAGAATTGGAACGTAAAATGGCCGAAGTGGCAGCCCAAGGCAAGCAATGATGGGGCGCGAGATAGCCATTGGCGATGTGCACGGCTGCCTGAAAACCCTACAGGCTCTGGTTGAGCGTCACATAAAGCCCACCTCGGAGGATACGCTCATCTTTGTGGGCGACCTTGTGGACCGAGGCCCCGACTCAAAAGGAGTCATTGACTATGTACGACATTTAAACAGCCAGGTGTGCCGGGTGGTGACCCTCATGGGCAATCATGAAGAAGTGATGGTGGCCGCTTATGAGGCCCAGAAAACTTTGCCCCGCAGGACCCTATTCCGTAAACCGAAAAATCCTCTTTTGCAGCAATGGATGCAATTGGGTGGACGCGAAACCCTTCAGTCATTTGGTGTGTCAAACATTCTGGAAATGCCGGAAGAATATGTGGTTTGGATGCGAAATATGCCGCATTATTACGAAACAGAACATTTTATTGTAGTTCACGCCGGCTTCAATTTCTCCCTAGACAACATTTTTGAGGACATTAATGCCATGCACTGGATACGTGATTTTGAATATGACCCTGTCAAAACAGGGGGCCGCCGAGTGGTGCATGGCCATGTACCTGTGAGTTTAGAGTTTATTGAACAGTCTGTCAACAACCCCAGCTTTGGGTATGTCTGTATTGACAACGGTTGTGTTTATCGGAACCGTGTGGGAATGGGTCGCCTGATAGCGTTTGATCTCACCAATCCCATGTTATACCTCCAGGGATGCCTGGACAATGTATCCCCTCAGGTATTTTAAAATTTCTTATTAGTATCTCAGCCTGGTGAAAAATCCCTTTCCCATGCAAAAAATTTATCTTTAATTTTCTTTAATTTTCTTTTATTAATCGCTGTTATTTCTCCCTCTGAATTTCTGCAGGCCCAAAAAAGGTACAAACATTTGCGTCATGCACGAACTCCAGAGGGCAAGGTCCATTTCTCCCCTCAAACCTCTAAACCTAAAACTTGGAAATCACGCCACTGACGTCCGCACAAAGCGTTACCGAAATGGCGTTTGAAGTGGAACAAATTCCGGAATCTATCCCTGAGCCCAGAGAAATGTTAACGGCTTCTGCGGATCCCGAGTTGGAATCCTTACTCGTTGTAAAGCACCATCCAAGGGTCCAGCGGGCAAAACGAATTCTCCGTAAAACGGAACACACCCTCCGCTCCTTGCCTTTTGCTGAAAAAGCGCTTTCCGAGGTGAATTTCAGCGCGTTGGACCCACAGAAACCCCAAGTCAACGGTTTGAAGTTTATCATTAATGGATGCATTATTTTGGGGGTGGCCGCCCTTTTAGGAATCTTAGGAATAGTACTTTCTATCGTTGTGGTGCTCAGCGGGAGCTTTCCATGGCCTTTGATTTTTAACTACATAGGCCTTCTGCTCTTCTTTGGCGGTGCAGCTTTCTTAGTAGTAGGTATTATTTTCCGAGTGCGGGAAAAAGGGGGGACATAAAAGGTTGCTAGTTCTTTTGAAGAAGCCTGAAGTTTCCAGGCTTTTTTAGCAATAGGTAATTAGGTAAATGATTAAAATATATCACATTAACTATCAGGGATTATGTACGCCCTGGTTCCCGTACGCACATTTTTTTAAAGCTTGGGATTAAGTAGGTTTTTCCTTAATGGGTTCTCGGTCATTTTTTATTATATCCTCATGAATAAATATGATATGGTAATAATCTGTTGAAGAAAGGTCAAGAAATTGATATTTTATTGTATTGTTATTGCAAAAGCTTTAGAGACTAAGATTGGCTTGCTGGAAAATTAATGTTCATCCACTGGTTTTCCGGCAGCCACCTGCTTTACAACTTTATAAAGAATTTTTTCATCCCCGGGTTGGTAGGCCATGTGTTGCCAGACCACTTCGCCTTTTCCATTTACCACGAAAGTGTGGGGTGGGTTAGTTACGTTCATGGCGCGCTTGAAGTCCTCATTGCTGTCTAGATAGACCTCAAAGGGCCATCCCCGACCTTTCACGAAGGGGCCCACTTTTGCGGCATTACGCATGTCATCAATGGAAACAGCAATAAGCTTCACCCCTGTTTCTTTTTGCCACTCTTCATACTCCTCAGCAATATTGGTGAGCTCCAGCACACAGGGCTTGCACCAGGTGGCCCAGAAATTCACGATGATGGGCTTGCCGTCGTTGGACCAGGTGCTGCTGTTCACCGTTCTGCCTTCCGGAGTTTTTAAATCTATGGCAGGCAACCGAAAAGTCTGGGCTCGACCTCCCAATAAAATACCGAAACAAAAAAACAGAAATAATGCAACGTTCATGGAGCAAAGATTATACAACTTATCCATTAAACAAAAACCTTTCCAAAATTAACCTAGCCTAAACCGTTCATTGATATCATTGACGGGTACGGTAAGAATGAAGTGTCTTTAGCGAATTTTTTTAACTAAATTAATTATAACTAAAATAATAAATGGCTCATAATGAAATATAATCATTTTATAGAAAAGGCTTACTTATCTTAGTCATCATTCTCAAAAAAAAAATTATTTAATCTTCTTTTAAATATTATGTTTACCGAATTTTTCAAGAATTCATCCTTCACAAAAATAATGGCTTCAATTATTTATATTTTTTATTCTACTTATTTTAATAACAAATTGAACTCTGAAAAAATATTTACATAAAAAATGGACCAAAACAAATATCTTTACATACTAAATATAATTTTTAAATTAAAATTTGTAACCTTCATTTAGTTGTTATGTGTTTTGCTTTTAGGTGAGTAAAACAAATTCTGGTCAAATGTTTTTAGTTTATTTTTTTAAGCTTCTCTACTTTCTAAGATATCCCTAAAAAATTATGACATTTAAACAAACCTGCTTTTTTCTCAATACCATATAATCAGCCACTTCTATTCGTTCTCTTTTTCAAGCTTTCTTCTATGTGTCCAATATTGGGAAAATCCTGGTTTTTCCCAGGTTCATATTGGATTGAGGGTGAGTTAAGCCTTCGTATCAGGGCCGTTGTCAGGGGAAGTATGTTTCACCCTCCTTCGCTGAGACAAAAAGATATGATTCTGTTGAAGCGAGAGCGGTAAACTTAGTGGTGGAGCAACCCTCAATCATATAGGTATCCCTTTCGGAGCATGATGCACAACCTCGTTTTTACCCGGAAAATTCCAGCAGGCCCTGGCCCTGAGGATTGTGACGACCGGCGAGTGAAATGGCCATTCACGTAATTCACTTTGCCTTGAGGGGACCTCAATCGCTCCTACCAAAATTAGAATTATGGCAGATTTAACTCACCCTTTACAAGCCAGCCGCAGCCGGCTACTGCCTTCTCACATGCCTACCTTCAATTTCTCAGGCAGCTAAAGATGCGCAAGAGGAAATCCCCATTTGGGGGCTCAATGAAAAGGATGAAAAGTCTAGGAACCTAAAGTCCGGAAGTTTCTTCTTCGGCCTTGCGGCTTTTAGGTTTCTGGATTTTAATACGGAGTTCCTCAGCCCCCTCCTCCCAGTGCACGCTGATGGTGTCTCCTTCTTCCAAAGTAGAGTTGATGATTTCCTCGGCTAATGGATCTTCTAGGTACTTCTGAATGGCCCGCTTCAAGGGACGGGCTCCAAAGTTGGGGTCATAGCCTTTTTCCGCAAGAAAAGCCTTAGCTTCCTTGGAAATTTTGATCTTATACCCATTGTGTTCCAATCGGCTTATCAAGCCCTCCAGCTCGATGTCAATGATTTGGCTGATATGCTCTTTTGTAAGCGGATTAAACATGATGATATCGTCAATCCGATTCAGAAATTCAGGGGCAAAGGCTTTCTTGAGGGCATTCTGAATGATGCTTCTGGCATGAGCATCGGCCTGTTCCTGACGGGCCAAAGTTTTAAAACCGACTCCCTGACCAAAATCCTTTAATTCGCGCGAGCCGATGTTGGAAGTCATGATAATGATGGTGTTTTTAAAGTCTACCTTACGACCTAAACTGTCCGTGAGCTGGCCATCATCTAGAGCCTGGAGCAGCAGATTGAAAACGTCGGGGTGGGCCTTTTCTATTTCGTCCAGCAACACCACACTATAAGGCTTACGGCGTACTTTTTCAGTGAGTTGCCCACCTTCTTCATATCCCACGTAACCCGGCGGAGCGCCGATGAGCCTTGACACGGAAAACTTCTCCATGTATTCGCTCATGTCAATACGAATAAGGGCATCATCACTGTCGAACATGTAGCGGGCCAAAACCTTGGCCAACTGGGTTTTTCCTACGCCTGTGGGCCCCAGAAAGATGAAAGAACCTATCGGTTTATTGGGATCCTTGAGGCCGGCCCGGTTGCGCTGGATAGCTTTCACTACCTTGCGTACGGCTTCATCCTGCCCTACCACACGGCTCCTCATCACTTCATACATCTGAGCCAGCTTCTTACTTTCGTGTTGAGCCACCTTGGTGACAGGAATACCTGTCATCATGGACACCACTTCTGCCACATTCTCTTCGGTAACTGGCTCGCGGTGGCGACGAGAAGCTTCTTCCCAGGCTTTCTTAGCCTCTTCCAGTTGGTTTTTCAAGACCATTTCCTTGTCGCGCAACTTGGCAGCTTCCTCATAGCGCTGATTCCGGACCACACGGGTCTTTTCTTCCTTAATTTCTTCAATTCGTTTTTCCAGATCTAGGATTTCCTGGGGTACTTTAATATTGGTGATGTGAACACGGGCACCAGCCTCGTCCATGGCATCAATGGCTTTGTCGGGCAGGTGGCGGTCCGTAACGTAGCGGTGCGTTAGATAGACACAGGCTTTAATAGCTTCGTCGGTATAGATAACGTTGTGGTGCTCTTCGTATTTGCTTTTTATGTTGTACAGTATCTGGAGGGTCTCTTCAGGAGTAGTGGGCTCTACCATTACCTTCTGGAAACGCCGGTCTAGGGCCCCGTCTTTTTCAATGTACTGCCTATATTCATCCAGGGTAGTGGCGCCGATGCACTGGATTTCACCCCGGGCTAAGGCAGGTTTGAACATGTTGCTGGCATCCAGCGACCCCGATGCTCCACCGGCTCCGATTATGGTGTGGATCTCATCAATAAACAATATCACATCAGGGGAACGCTCTAATTCATTCATTAAGGCCTTCATCCGCTCTTCAAATTGCCCACGGTATTTGGTGCCGGCCACCAGGGAGGCCAGATCCAAGCTCACAATCCGCTTATTGAAAAGAACCCGGGAACACTTTTTCTGCGCAATGCGCAAGGCCAACCCTTCAGCAATAGCCGACTTGCCCACACCGGGCTCGCCGATAAGTATTGGATTGTTCTTCTTTCGGCGGCTGAGGATCTGCGACACACGCTCAATCTCCTTCTCCCGGCCAATAATGGGGTCCAGTTTGCCTTCCTCCGCCAGGCGGCTGAGATCGCGACCAAAATTATCCAGCACCGGCGTTTTGGATTTCGGATCAGTAGACTTCCGGGTGTAATGGCTTAAAGGCTCATCAGCTTCCTCTTCGGACGAAGAGCTGCCAGGTATTTCAGATCGGGGACTATCATCCGAAGCGCCGGTTAAATTCATGAGTTCTCTTTTAACTGTGGCGTAGTCCAAGTTGTATTTATTGGCCAAAAGACGCCTTACTGCACTGTTGTCATCTTTTAAGATGGATAACAGTAAGTGCTCCGTACCCATTTGACGAGCCTTCATTTCCCGGGAAATTAAATAGGCCAGTCGGATAGCATTTTCAGTTTGCTTAATGAGGGGGGCCGAACCTGTTATTCCTGAACGCACCCCCGTGCGGATTAAGTTTTCAATATCGCGGCGCAAGACTTCTGGCTCCACCCCCAGATTTTTTAGGATGGTAATAGCCAGGCCTTCTCCCTCTCGGATAATCCCAAGCATTAAATGTTCTATACCAACGTGATTGTGCCCCAACCGGATGGCTTCTTCCCGGCTGAAGTTAATCACGTCCCGGACACGAGCAGAAAATTTTTCGTCGTCCATCATACGCTATAAAACATACTTGTGAATAATTGAAGCAAATTTAGAAGTTCGCCGTCTGATGGCCCATGATGCACAGTCTTTATTTTAACAGGACTGTGTTTATGGAGGTTCAGGGAGGATAGTTTGGTTGCTCTCATTAAAAAACCTAATTTCGCTGTTCCTTTTGCAAGCACTACAATAATTGTGCAGAAATTTAAGGAATTACTAATCTACTTTTTATATGCAAGGAGAATCCCTGGAAAAAATTATACCGATCAACATAGAAGAGGAAATGAAAACGGCCTACATAGATTACTCTATGTCGGTCATCATTTCCCGGGCCCTGCCTGATGTGCGCGATGGATTGAAACCTGTGCACCGCAGGGTTTTATATGGAATGAGGGAGTTGGGGCTGGCATCTAACCGACCTTTCAAGAAGTCGGCCCGAATAGTAGGTGAGGTGCTTGGCAAGTACCACCCTCATGGGGACAGCTCAGTGTATGATGCCATGGTGCGGATGGCCCAGCCCTGGAGCATGCGCTATCCCCTGGTGGACGGGCAAGGGAATTTCGGCTCAATAGACGGCGACAGTCCGGCGGCAATGCGGTACACCGAAGCTCGCCTAAAGCGCATAGCGGAGGAAATGCTCGCCGATATTGAAAAAAACACTGTGGACTTTCGTCTCAACTTTGACGACTCCTTGGAGGAACCTACCGTATTGCCTTCGGCATTTCCCAATCTGCTGGTTAACGGTTCTTCTGGCATTGCTGTGGGTATGGCCACTAACATGGCGCCCCACAACCTCCGGGATGTCGTGGATGCAATTATCGCCTACATTGATAATAAAGAAATCTCCATTGACGAGCTCATACACATCATTAAAGCTCCTGATTTCCCCACTGGAGGTATCATCTATGGATATTCCGGGGTTCGGGAAGCTTATGAAACCGGCCGAGGACGCATCATCGTCAGGGCAAAAGCTCATATTGAAACCCTTCCCAATGGCCGCGAACAGATCGTGGTAACGGAAATACCCTATCAGGTAAATAAGGCCGACATGCTTGAAAAAACGGCCCGCCTGGTGGAAGAGAAAAAGCTGGAAGGCATTAGCGATATCCGTGACGAAAGTGACCGCAAGGGCTTGCGAATCGTTTATGAGATTAAGAAGGATGCCATCGCCCACGTCGTATTGAACAATCTATTCAAACACACCGATCTTCAGAGCACTTTTTCCGTTAACAACATTGCATTGGTCAAGGGCCGGCCCATGCTCCTGAACTTAAAGGAACTTATCCGGCACTTTGTGGACCACCGTCATGAGGTGGTGGTACGGCGTACCCGTTTTGAGCTGGACGAGGCTGAGAAAAAAGCCCACATTCTGGAAGGCCTGTTGATCGCCCTAGACCATCTAGATGAAGTAATTTCCTTAATTCGTAATTCCGATACCCCCGAAACAGCCCGGGACAGCCTGATGGAACGCTTTGGTCTCACCGAAGCCCAGGCAAAAGCCATCCTTGACATGCGCCTGCAAAGGCTGACCGGTCTGGAGCGGGAAAAAATTCGTGAAGAACATGCTGAACTGGTACGCCTAATTGAATATTACCGGCAGGTTTTGGCCGATGAAGGCCTTCGGATGAAAATAATAAAGGACGAGCTCATCCAAATCAAAGAAAAATACGGCGATGACCGCCGCACTGAAATCGTTTACTCCGGCGACGACATGCGCCTGGAAGACCTTATTGAGGACGAGGCTGTGGTGGTCACTATTTCCCACATGGGATATATCAAGCGAACTCCCCTGAGTGAATACCGCCAGCAAAATCGTGGGGGAATGGGTTCTAGGGCTTCTGGTACACGGGAAGATGACTTTCTGGAACACTTATTTGTGGCCACGGCCCATAACTACCTCCTCCTGTTCACGGAAAAAGGACGTTGTTATTGGCTGCGCGTGTTTGAAATTCCTGAAGGAGACAAAACTTCTCGCGGTAGACCCATCCAAAACCTCATCAATATAGATCCCGGCGACAAAATTAAAGCCTACATCGCCGTACGTACCCTCACAGATAAGGAATATCTGCATAACAACTTTATTGTGATGTGTACGCGCCAGGGAATCATAAAAAAAACAACTCTGGAAGCCTACAGCAGGCCCCGATCCAGTGGCATTGCCGCCATCCAAGTGCGCCAGGGCGATGAGCTGATAGAAGCCAGGTTGACAGATGGTAAATCCGATATTATTATCGCTGTACGCTCAGGCAGGGCTATTCGTTTTCCGGAAACTAAGGTGCGTCCCATGGGGCGTACATCCATTGGCGTACGCGGCATCACCCTTGATCCTGAGAAAGACGAGGTAGTGGGAATGATTTGCATATCCGACCCCCGCCATAATATTCTGGTGGTCTCTGAAAACGGATACGGAAAGCAGTCGGCCCTGGAAGATTATCGTATCACCAACCGGGGCGGAAAAGGTGTGAAAACGATGAAAATTACACCCAAAACGGGCGCTCTAGTTGGCATTGTAGAACGCATTCCCGGCGACGACCTGATGATCATTACCCGCCGAGGCACTCTCATTCGCCTGAACACGGAAGATTTACGCGTCATGGGCCGCGCCACCCAAGGTGTGCGGCTGATTAATCTTCGTGAAAACGACGCCATAGCGGCCATAGCCCGTGTCCCCTCCGGCCTAAAGGAGAATAATACTTCGCAGGAGGAAAATGCCCTCCCCTCCCCTTCTGACAATCCTTCCGAAAAATCAAATCCTGAAATATGATCAAAACATCCTTTCAATCCCATCATCTGGTCAGATTGCGGCTACTTTTCTGTGCCGCATTGCTTCTTTTTGGAGTTTTCCCCAACCGTGCACAAGAAAGCAATGTGCTCAGTGCCTGGGAATATATGCAAGTGTATCAAAGCGAGCGGGCCAACGGGAACCTCCGCGTGGCCGTAGAAAACCTCCTTAACGCCAAAAAAGCCATTGACGAAGCCTGCCGCCACGAAAAAACCAGCCTAAAATCCAAAACCTGGAAACGTAAGCTGGATGTGTATCTCTTGCTGCTCACCGATACCTCAAAAGAGCTCATGCCATACAAGGCCGAGGCCCTCCAGGGCATACTGGAAGCAGCTCAGAAAGCTCGCACCGTGGAACCCGGCAAAATTTTTGAAGAAAAAGATCTCAACCTCAAGCAGCAATTGGTTGCCAACATTTTCTTTAAAGCGGGTTTTGAAGCCTTTGAACGCAAACTTTACGATGCAGCTTTTCAAAGCTTTGAACAATGCTACAACCTTAAAAAAGCCCTGAATGTGGAGGATACCGTGAGCCTTACCAACATGTTCCTCTCGGCCTATAACGCAAAAAAGGCAGATAAAGCCTTGGAAATTGGCCTCCGCCTGAAGTCTATGGGCGCCGCAGACCCCGCCATGTACCGCACCCTGAGCAACCTGTACCTGGAGAGGGGCGACACGGCCCAAGGGCTCCAGGTGGTGCGCGAAGCCCGTTCAAAATTTCCTAATAAACCCGAATTCATCACAGAAGAGCTCAACTTTTACCTCATTACCAAGAACAACGCCATGGCCTCCAAGACCCTGGAAGAAGCCATCCGAGCCTTCGCCAACGACCCGCAGATGCTCAAACTCCTTTACTTTAATAGTGGGGTTATCTATGCGCAGGCCGGTGACCGGGAAAAAGCCATGGCTGCCTACAGGAAGTCCATAGAATACGATCCCAATTACTATGCTGCTTACAACAACCTCGCAGCTTTCTTTGTGGACGACGGCAACGAGCTCATCAAGCAAGCCAACAATCTTCCCCTCAATGAAACTAAAAAGTACGAGGAACTAAAACAAAAGGCCCGAGAAAAATATTTGGAAGCTGCTGTCCTTCTGGAAAAAGCCTATCAACTCAAACCGGACGACAAGCTGAAAAACACCCTGCGCGACATTTTCATAAAAATTGGCGACGAAGCCAAAGTGCAGCAGTACAGCCGCTGATTATTGCTGGTGTAGTTTTTTGGGGCGTGCCCCCTACGGGCCGGCTGCCGATGGGCCGTCCTCCGCACCCCTCACGCAGGCGCTCATAAGCACACCTCCCCTGCCCAACCCTCCAGGCCTCCCTCTTGAATAAATTGAGCCGCAGCTCGGGCGCACCGCATACCGTCCAACGCAGCTGAAACAATCCCTCCAGCATAACCGGCTCCCTCGCCGCAAGGAAAAATGCCCCTACACCCCGGACTTTGAAGCGTCTCAGGATCGCGCACCAACCTCACCGGCGCTGAAGTGCGTGTTTCCGGCGCCACCACCACCGCCTCACTCCCTGCAAAACCTCGCATCCTGCGTTCGGCTAGCCGCAAACCTTCGGCTAACCTTTCCATTAACTCCAGCGGAAACAGGTCCCAAAGATTCACGGAAGCCACTCCTGGGGGATAGGAACAAGCCGGAAGGGAAGAACTGGTTTTTCGCGCCAACAGATCGGCAGCGCGCTGGGCTGGAGCCATCTGTGTACCCCCCGCTAAGACGCAAGCTCTCTTCTCAATGCTTTCCCGGTATAGCAGTCCGCAAAAAGGGTCTTGCGGGTCAAATCCAGCAGCCTTCCAGGCTTCCGGCCCCACTTCCGCCACGAAGCCAGCATTGGCCAAAGGATTATTCCTCCGAGAGGGCGACCATCCGTTTGTGACAATTTCGCCCGGTTGCGTGGCACACGGGGCAATGATTCCCCCCGGACACATACAGAAGGAATACACCCCCCGCTGGCCCACCTCAAAAGCCAGGTTGTAATAGGCTGGAGGGAGAAAGCCTGGCCGCACTTCACAACGGTATTGCCATCGGTCCACCAGCGACTGCGGATGTTCAATACGAACACCTACTGCATAAGGTTTGGCCACCAAAGGAAGACCATGGGCCCAGGCCATCTTATAAATATCCGAAGCCGAATGGCCGGTGGCCAGGATAAGGGCTTGCGCCACAATCCGACCGCGGTTCGTTTGCACGGCTCTGAGCCCTCCAAAAGCCATCTCCAGCCCCGTTAGCCGGGTATCAAACAAAAACAGGCCCCCACACCGTTGAATGTAATCTCTAATGGCTTCCACCACCACTGGCAGACGGTTTGTTCCAATGTGGGGGCGCCCCTCAAATACTATTTCCGATGGGGCCCCAAAGGCCACAAATGTTTCCAGGCATTTTCGCACAGGCCCTCGTTTATCCGAGCGGGTGTAAAGCTTCCCGTCACTGAAGGTCCCTGCACCACCCTCCCCAAAACAATAATTAGAATCCGGGTTCACGAGGTGTTGTCGGGTCAGTAGAGCCAAATCGCGCCGACGACGCCGCACCTCTTTACCCCGTTCTATGAGAACAGGCCGTAGACCCAACCGGATCAATTCTAACGCAGCAAAAAGACCGGCCGGACCGGACCCACATATCAGGACTTCCCGTGCCTGCGAAACATCTTTTTCCTCTAGAGGGGCTAAAGGTCCTGGAGGACGGTCCAAAATGTGCCCCTTCACCACCCATACAATCGGGTCTTGCCGAGCATCCAAGGATTTTTTTTCAATTACCAGATAACCATCCCCACAATGGATACGCCGGCGGATAGCTTTTTCCAGGGAGGCTGTATCAGCAACCTCTTCAGCGGGTACCTGCACAGTGAACGCCCGAATTATCGTTTGCTCAGGCATCTATCCAAAAATACTTTCACGCCCCCGGGTGGATATTCCTGAAATTGGCAGAGCTCTTCCTCCCCACGAAAAAGTACAACCCAGGGCACACGTTCTGGTTTAACTCCTTTGGGACAATGAGAACAATTTTTATCTCGGCCTACAGCGTACAATTCCAGGTCAGCCATATCTGCTAGGTGCGTCAGGTAATCCAGCACCTGAGGTACCACCACATGACTGTCATCACACCAAGTGCCCAGAACGATAATAGCCCGAAGTCCTTGTCCCTTATGGTGGGCCACGGAATCCGCGGGACGAACAGGCGGATCAGGAACTTTAAACCAATTCTCATAGGGAGGACGAAATACTTCTTCCACACCCAATCGGCCTACATACTCTGGCGGCTTCTGGGCCTTTAAAGGAGGGTGCAAACCTATAAGCACTCCCTTCAGGAGCCATCTTTTACATTTGCATAACCATGAAGCCACGCGTCTCAAAATTAGGATTCCTTGCCCTTCTGGGCATGGGGCTTGGGGCTTGGGGCTGTAAAAAGTCAACCCAAAATGAAGAAGTTACTTTGATTCTGAGGATTCGTCTGCTTGCTGGCTCTGAGCCCCTTGTCCATGATGTCAGTTATCCTTACCAGGGGGGACATGTGCGTTTTGTGAATACTCGGTTTTATGTGAGCCTACCAGCGGTCCGGAACGCTCAAGGAGACACACTCTATTTTGAGGATGCTTACGCCTTACTGGACGAACTCCAAAGTGACTTTGTCGTAGGGAAGATTCCCTACGGACAATATACCCATTTATTTTTTGGTATGGGCGTGGATTACGCCCGTAATACTCAATTGGGCCCCAAAGCGCAGCCTGCTACAGCCTACCCCATGGATCATCCGCTCAGTGCTGTCCATGGCATGTATTGGGGATGGAATCCCGGCTACATCTTTGCACAGTGCGACGGCCGGTTTGACGCTAACGGGAATGGTTCTTTTACCGACCCGGAAGACGTACTGTTTTCCTACCATCCTGGCACCGACAAATTATATCGTTACATTCAAAAGCCCGTATCCTTCCACGCCCACGGCGAAAAAATTATTCTCACCTTACAGTTGAACATATTAAAATGTTTGGAATCCATTGATATTGTGAACCATCCAACGGCCCATCCGGTATCACCCTCCGATCCGGAATATCCTACGGCCAAATCCTTTGTAGATGCCTATGGGGAGGCTTTTTCGCCGGTCAATGTTCAATAAATTTCTGTACCTTTATTTACTTTGTGTATTAGGGGGGTGTCTTTTGGCGGGATGCCGGCATCGTGATCCCCCGCTTTCAGCCCGAGTGGAACTTGGTCAAAGGCTTTTCTTTTCTACCATTCTCAGTGATCAACACACCATATCCTGCGCATCCTGCCACAATCCCAAATGGGCTTTTGCCGATACGACAGCACTGCCGAATGGGGTACGGGGACTACCCACTTTGCGAAATGCCCCAGGCCTTTTCAACCTGAACCGGCGTGCCCCCTACCTTTCTGAAGGCGGGGTTCGCACCCTGGAAGAGCTCATAGTGGCTCCTCTTCATGACTCGCTGGAGATGGGATCCAATTTGGGGCACGTGGTTCGCCGCCTCTGGCAGGATACGCTCTGGCTACGTTTATGGCTCTCCACTTGGGACACCCTCCCCTCCCCTTACACCTTCACTACCAGTCTGGCCGATTTTTTGCGCAGTCTTAAAAGTGAAAGCAGTCGGGCAGACCGGTTTTACAGGGGAAACACGGCCATCCTCACCGCTCAGGAACGGGAAGGGGCTTGGCTTTTTACGCGACCGCGCCTGGGTTGTACCCGCTGCCACTTTGGCCCCGACCTCACGGACAACCAATTCCACAACGTGGGAATTGCGCCAAAAAGCGCGGACCAAGGCCGATTTCGGCTCACAGGAAATGCCTCAGACAAAGGCAAATTCAAAACGCCTACCCTCCGCAACCTCCGATTCACGGCTCCTTACATGCACGATGGCTCCTTGAAAACTCTGGATGAAGTCTTTGATCATTACGCTTCTCCTTCGCATCCTATAAGCCCCAACGATGAAATCCGGCAACCTGTCCCCCTCAGCCCTTCCGAAAAAAGGAAGATTAAGGCTTTTCTGCTCGCTCTCAGCGACAGCGACTTTGTCCAACGTAGTGTGAGGCTGTTATCAGAAAAGTGAGAAAATTCTGGTCAGCTCTTTTATGGGGATTCTTTATTTTTTTATCTCAAAGCTTCACACAGGCTCAGCCCACCTTTACTTTTCTTCTCTCAGATAGTCTTAGAGCCCTTCCCATTATGCGTCACACCCTTGCAGATGTGGAGGGCTTGCTATTACGTGCCTTTCCCCATGCTCGCTTCCTGAACCAGGGACCGGCCGATGTCACCTTTTTACTTCTTCTCAGCCCAGATACGGCAGTCCCTCTCCAGAAAAAACGGAGGTATCCCATAGTGCCCTACCCTGCCCATTATTATTTCTATCAAGGTGATCAGGGATTTTATGTCATATCATCTCCCTCCGCCCAGGGCCTACAATTCGGTTTGTATGGTTTCTTGCAGGATGAGTTAGGTTTCTGTTTCTATCATCCCCGGGAGAGTTTCATCCCATTCTATGGAAGCCATTGGCCTCTAAAAAGACCGGTGGCAGGCACTGCCACACCGGTTTTCCATAAGAAGGGCTTTCACCTGCACACCACCCATCCGCTGGAATTGACGGAAGCTTTTCACAATACAGGATTTTCTGGGGGGCTCCAAGAAATAAAAGAATTTATCAACTGGCTTTGCCGAAATGGGCAGAACTATTTTGACTTTACTCTGATGCGCAGTGTGGATCTGGAAACCTGGGCCCCCTATGCAGCCGAGTTTGTACGTTACGCTCATGAAAGAGGCATCCTGGTAGGTCTGGAGCTCAGCCTGCACATGGTGCAGCAACAAGTGTTTCAGCTCGTCAAGATGCCCTGGCAGCTGCCCTTGCCATTCAAAACTCAAATCCATCGCAATTTGCGACAACTCTTTCAGGCTCCCTGGGATTTTTTGAATCTGGACCTTACCACTGCGGAATTCTTCGGCGGCATGGAAAGGCTAAAGAAACGACTGAAATATCATCTGGTTCGGTCCATCAAGAACCGCTACGGAGCCCACACCCTACTGCGTAAACACGTGGTGCACGAGGAGAAGCATGTGGGCAAAGTATCTGGTATTTTCCATACGGAACGGCCTGAAGATTTTGAAATAGGAATACTTCTCCACACGGTGATGTGCTATGCCCTGACGGACAGCCTTGCTCCGGTGTATGAAAACCAGAATTTCCACCATGTCCTCCGCGATTTAATAGTTGAAAATACACGCCGCGAAACCTGGTTTTATCCGGAATCAGCCTACTGGATCACCTTTGACAATTCTGTGCCCATGTTGCTGCTGCCTTATCTAAGCGCCCGATACCGGGATATCCGTACCTGCGACAGTCTAGAAATCCCTAACCATGTTACTTTTTCTTCCGGTTGGGAGTGGGGCTACTGGTTGGTGGATTGGAGCATCGCGCGTTGGAGCTGGCGATACAACAACCATTTACGACCAATCCGAGAACCTTTAGAACGTTTATTCGGGCCGGCGGCAGCTTCCACACTTATGCAGATCATGGACATCCAGGAAAAAGACATGAAAGGTCTGAACCTTTTGCGCTACTTATGCCCCCAGCAAACAATAGACGAGCTGCCCCGCTTCTTACGAAAAACATTCCAACCGACTCCGGAATGGGAGCCGAGGCAATTGGCCAAAGCCGGCCCTCAAATACGGCATCGGGTACTGGAGTTCACTATTCCCGCCCTCAATGGACTTGCTGAAAAAATGGAAAACCTTTTATTCCCACTGGATACAACAGGACAGCCATTGCTGGCCGAACTGAAGGATGGTCTGCTAATTACCGCTCTTCGTGCTCGCCATCGGGCACTTACCATTTGTGCCCTCCTCCATAGACTTAAGGATAAAGTTACCATGCATGCCTGTTTGCAGAAGGCTAAGGCTATACGATCCGAGGCGCTGGCCATAGTCCGCCGAATGGAAAAACGGTATCGTTACCCGCTTTGGGACATAGCTCTCCTCCACCCCAGCCCGACGGCCTACCCCTATGGATACCTCTGGCCTGTGCACAATCTACACTTCTGGGTCCGTGAAGAGGAACAAGCCCGCCAAGGTCGTTTCGGGCCTTACTTTATGAACATTTGGCCCTTGGCCCGAATTGTGGGATTGGATTAATAAGAGCTTTCAGCGGTGATAAAACTGGCAGACAAATAACTCCTATGAGCACCTTGTCAATTTTCGTCCCGCGTAAATACTAGCATTTAATTCAAAGCCCACAAGCAACACAATGCAGTTCACATAAATCCATAGGAGAACTATAGGAATAGATCCAATGGTTCCGTAAATTTTATTATAATTCCCCAAATTATTGAAGAAATAGCTTAGAGCCAGGGAGGCCACAAAACACGCATTGGCCGCCACTACAGCCCCGGGTGAAAAAAACCTTCGGTTCAAGCGTTGGGCTGGTGCAGCCACATAAATCAGGCTAATTGTGACAAACATCTGAACATACAGCAAGATGATTTGTACGCCTATCACCACACTTCTAATTCCAGATCCAATGATTTGCTTACGCTTCAAAAAGCGAAGCAACTCCGTGGTGCCGTAAACCAGCGACACGGCCAGAAGGGTCATCAGGAAAATCGTCACAAGCAGGCCCAAAGCTATTAGTCGCTGACGCCACCGAGGGCGGCTTTCATGAATGTGGGCGCTTTTGTTCATGGCTTCCATCAGACCGAGGATGCTATTAGACCCAAAGAATAATGCCGCCAAAAGGCTAACCGATAACAAGGAGGGACTGGGATGGCGCAGGAGCGAACGAAGGGCCTCCTGCAATAATCCAGCAAACTGCGAAGGCATTAAATTGCCGAATGATCTGACGACCAGAGAATCCAGTCTGGGGATGGGCACGAATGGAATGAGGGCGGAAAAGAAGAGCAGAGCCGGAAATATGGCCAAGGTAAGCCTGAAAGTGGCCACGGCTGCGCGGTCGGCCAGTGAACTTTTCCTCAAGCCATCCACAAATGCCTTGGTCACACGCCACACACTTAGCCCTTCAAATCCCGGCAAAGAATGGGTGTCCAGGAATGATACCACGTTCCGTAATGGTCTCAGGCGAAGCAGAAACGTAAATAATCTGCCAGCCGGACGGCTCATCGGATTTTGAGACTGACGTCCAGGCTTTTGACGCTGTGCGTAAGGGCTCCGGACGATATGTACATGACCCCCGTGAGCGCATATTCTAAAACATTGTCCTCATCAATCCCTCCTGAAGCTTCCGTTTCAAAGCGGGAATTCACACATTTGACGGCTTTCTCCAGTTGCGCAGGGCTGAAATTGTCCAGCAATATGCGTTGAACACCCCCCACAGAAAGTACCTCATCCAATTCCTGCAAATTACGGACTTCAATCTCAATGGGCAGAGCAAGACCGTTCCTCTTGAGGTAAGCCTGAGTCTTTCGGATAGCTTTGGTGATACCACCGCATGCTTTTATATGGTTATCCTTGATGAGAATCATATCAAAGAGGCCACGGCGGTGGTTGAGAGCACCCCCAATTCGTACGGCTTCTTTTTCTATCATCCTGTTGAGGGGTGTTGTTTTTCGGGTGTCTAATAATTGGCACCCAGTGGGTGCGATAGTTTTTACCATACGGCGGGTTTTAGTGGCTATGCCGCTCATCCGCTGAACGATATTCAAAAGAGTGCGTTCCACGGCCAGAATGCTTCGTGCCGGGCCGCTCAAATCCATAGCTACAGTTCCACTGTCCACCTCCTCTCCTTCATTGACCTTAAATTTAACCTGTAAAGCAGGATCATACAGGGAGCATAATTTTTGGACCACCGCCAATCCGGCCACCACCCCGTTTTCTTTATATAGCAGCTGGGCTGCAGCTTTCTTCCTAGAACTGACTGTGGCCAAAGAAGTGTGATCGCCGCTTCCAATGTCCTCTTCTAAGGATTTCTTTAAAAATTCCTCTAAAGTCATAATCTACAAAAGTACGTCGGGCTGAAGAGATAAAATTTTAACGCCGTAGTTTTTATTTATATTAAATTAAAAACTAACTTTGGCCTATATAATTCAATCTACCTGAAATATGAATAAGAGTTACCTGTGCTTCGCTGTGGCCATTCTGGCTTTTGCGGCCTTTAAGCCTGGTCGGGCTCAGACAGGTTGTCCCGGCTGCCAGATAGACATGTCTTGTTACGATGCCTCAGGGCCGACATTGTGCCCAAACACCCTTCCCGATGGTGTGCAAGGCCAATACTATGAAACCGATCTCACGTTCTGGATGCCCCAGAATTTTAATTACCAAGGGATCAATATTACCCTTCTTCAAATCGTTATTAATTCGGTGTCAGGTTTGCCCCAGGGACTTTCGTGGGAGCCCAACAATCCTAGCATGATTTACAACATTACATCCGATCCTGCCACCCAGCGGGGATGCGTAAAACTGTGCGGCACTCCAGCCATTTTCGGGAACTTTACGATTACTATTCAAATTACTGCCACCGTGAATACTCCCCTTGGCCAGCAAGTGGAACCCCAGAGTTTTACGCTAAACTTGATAGTACATCCTCAACCCGGCGGAAATCCTTTCTTCACCTTCAACCCCTCTGCCGGCTGTGGCTCGGCCACTGTGCAGTTTGAAGCCCTAGTAGGAGCCAATCCCCCTCAAATGGTTACTTATCAGTGGGATTTTGGAAATGGCCAGACGTCCACCCTGCCTGTTCCTCCCCAAGTGAATTACCCAGCACCGGGGACTTATCCCGTTTCTCTCACCACCACCATTTACGACCTGGTCTTTAATAGTCTTGTGGTTTCAGCCAGCGGAGGCTGGTATTCCGGTGATGTGGAGGAATTCTTTGGCGGCCTGCCCGATATGTTTTTTGGCCTGACACATGGAAATAATTATTATGAATCCAATTACATTTCGGACAGCAATCCCGCTCATTTCCAGAATCTGGGTATTGTATTGTCTGACTGGCATCTGACACTGGATATTTGGGAATACGATCCAGTCTCTTCAAATGACAATGGAGGTTCATTTACGATTCAGATTAACGGTCCGGGCATGTACAACTTTTCTACCAGTGCTCCTGGCGGAGGGGGCACCACGGGGACCTTTACTATTACCCAGCAAGTGAACAGCCAATATCCTTTTACAGATACTCTGGTAGTTTATGATCTGCCCCCGCTGGTACCAATTGCCGTTCATCCAGGCACCACAGTTTGTGAGGGAAAAAGCATCACTCTGAGTGTATATGGGGGATACCTGTATCAATGGTACGAAAATGATACGATTGCCCTAGCTGGTGCTGATGACTCCTCTTTCGTCGTTACAGCCGTTGGCAACCTGCCTTTGACGCGAACCTTAAAAGTACGCATCACGGACCCTCAAACAGGATGTAGCATCACCACTCCTTCTGTCACCGTGACGATTAATCCGGGGATTCCCTCCAACTTCTCAACCAACGGCATCATGATCAATCCATTCAATTCTGGGCAGCTTACTACCAACTTCGTGGGTAACTTCACTTACCAGTGGCTCTTGAACGGAAATCCCATCCCAGGTGCCACCTCAAAGGATCTCACTATCGCCGGAAATGGAAGCTACGCCCTCATTATCACCAATGCTTACGGGTGTAGTGATACTTCCAACGTGATTACTATCAACACTTGGAGCGTAGAACTATCAGAAGGCAAGGCTCCATCCATTTGGCCTAATCCGACTTCAGGGGATGTGTGGGTGCATTGGAACGGCCCTGTTACTGGAGAAATAAAATATCACATTTTGGATCTCACAGGACGAACGCTCCGCCGAGGCATAATGCCCCCTCCACAGGGCAATGGTACGTTTCGACTTTCCCTTCATGATCTTTCTCCGGGTCAGTACTTGCTCACCCTTTCCGACGCCCGTGGCCAATGGACAAGGCCCGTCATCCGAAGATAGAAGTTAGCCTGGGACACACTTTTTGCTATTTCTGGTTCATTATTTGCTAATATTTATTATTGTCCCACAAAAGCTGGTTTTTCAAACGCCCAGTCATGATCCATCCCATCTATGCCTATGGCCATGTGGTGCTGCGTAAGCCGGCCGCAGAGATCCCCCGGGATTACCCAGGATTGAAAAATCTCATCGACGACCTGTATGAAACTATGTACCACGCTTCCGGGGTGGGCCTGGCTGCGCCCCAAATAGGCCAATCTTTGCGCATTTTCGTAACCGATGGAGAGTCCTTTTCGGAAGAGGACCCTTCGGTAGCAAACTTTAAGAAGGTCTTTATCAACCCCGTAATTCTGGAAGAGTACGGCGACGAGTGGCTCTTTAACGAGGGCTGCCTTAGCATCCCCAAGATTCGCGAAGACGTAGAACGGCCCTCCTGGGTGCGGGTACAATATTATGATCCCCACTGGAATCTCAATGAAGAAGTGTTCACCGGTATTGCGGCCCGCATTATTCAGCATGAAACCGATCATTTGGACGGCATTCTCTTCGTGGACCATCTGCCCCCCATTCGTCGTAAACTGCTTCAAAACGACCTGAAGGCCATCAGCCAGGGCCACGTGAAAACGTCTTATAAAATGGTGTTTCCTAATAATAAAAAGTAATGACCCCGAAACTTTTATTTAATTATTTTAAGTTCATGCATTTTTATTTTTAGATTTCTCCTTAAACCTATCCATAATTTGTAAATAATTGCCAAACAGAAACTAAAATGCGATAAGGTCCTTAATAAAATAAGAAAATTCCTAATCCATAAAAAAAACATAAAAGAAGACAAAATGTAAGAACATTTAATTAATTATCCCATGCGGGAATCGTACCAATAAGAGAGCCTATTTCAAAAATTAGTCTATTTAGGAAAATTTCGGTGAGATGAATTTTACAATATAGTTATAAAATTTAACCTTTTAAAATTTACAATTTGCCCTCATTGATTGGCCGTAGTTATTATTTTAGAATGATCTTTCCCCTGTCCAGGCAGCGCTAAGAAAGACTTTAACTGAAGGATAATTTTCATCAATTTTGTGCTCCCATAATACAGAAAACCTACGTTCCATGCCAACCACTTCCGACCCTCACAGCGATCCACTCATCCAGGCGGCCAAGTTGCAGCATGAAATAGCGGAGCGTCTGGGGATTGCTCCGGAAAACTTAATTTTTGACTTTCGCGAACAGGGTGGTCGTGTACGCCTGGATCTGATAACTATAAACCCTAAGCATGGCCAAAGCTTCCTGTTTCAGACCACAACCGGAGAGAGTAAACTAGATGCCCTGTATGCCATGCTTCACTATGTGAAAACTTATAAGGAAAAAGACCAATCCTTCACTATACAGTGGGCCTTAAAGGGTGACAAGGAATTGCATACATCGTATTTCAGAGCGGCCAATATTTTTGAAGCTCTTGAAAAATTCAGCTACGGAAGGGACGTAAATAGCGTAATAATTTTTTCCGTCACACTGAACCCCATATCCTGATGGACGAGGCCAGGCTGTTGGTGCCCATACAAATCAGGTATTCCGATTGCGACATGATGGGGCATGTGAACAACGCCGTGTACTTGAGTTACTTTGAGGTGGCACGTGTCCATTTTGGTCGTAGGCATTTCAGGGATTTTTTGGACTGGCATTCCACCGGTTTCCTGGTGGCCCGTAATGAAATTGACTACCTGAAACCCCTGCTCCTGAATACTCCCCAACCAGGAGTAGAAATATGGATAAGCCGTGTCGGTAATAGCAGTTTTGATTTTTCCTATCACGTTGTAGATGCCGACCAAGGGGTTTATGCCAGAGGACGCACCGTGGCCGTGTACATGCTTCTTAAGGAAAATCGTTCTGCTCCCTTACCTGATTCTTTCCGGGAGTATCTTTTCCATCTGGCCCAGTTCGCCGGAGCGTGAAACAACTTAAACAAATACTCCACTATGCAAAGCCCTACAAGGGCCAAATTGTCTTGTACTTTTTTCTGATGCTTTTTTCTTCGGTGTTTAGCGTGGTGTCCATCGGGATGGCCATTCCGTTCCTGAACATCATTTTTGAAACCGGAGAGGCCCCGGAACTCCAGGAATCTCAAAGACTCCAGCGGGCCTTTACGGTGTTCAGTGAGATAAAAGCCCGCTCAGGACCCGAACAGGCCCTGCTGTGGTTATCGGGGGTACTGGTGGTGCTGTTTTTCGTTAAAAATGTACTGCGATACCTGGCCCTCCGCGTGCTCACACCCATCCGCACCGGCATCATCCGCGACCTGCGCGCAGCGATGTTTGAGGCCTTGCTGCGATGGCCCGCAGGGCGGTTCACACAGAGCCGAAAAGGCGACCTGCTGGCCCGCATGTCGGCGGACGTCCAGGAACTAGAATGGGCCGTCTTTAATTCCATCACCTCCCTATTCCGTGATCCCATTACCATTGTGGTAACCCTTATCGCCATGGTGGCTCTCAGTCCAAAATTGACCTTATTCATTCTCCTTCTTCTCCCCATAAGTGCCTGGATTATCGGACGCATTGGCCGTAGTCTGAAGCGCACGGCTCATCTTGGACAGGACGAACTGGGCCACCTGACGAGCATCACGGAAGAAACGGTGGCTAATATTCGGATAATCAAGTCATTCATGGCGGAGGACGCTATACGGCGACGCTTTCATCAGGCCAACGACCGGTTCACCGCCCTCAGCCGGCGCATGGTGAATCGCCGCGAGCTTTCCGCCCCTCTGAGCGAGTTCAGTGGTTCGGTGGTGATCGCTATTATTATTTGGGTGGGAGGGATGATGGTCTTGCACCGAGGTCCCGGCACCCCCGATGCCGCTTCCTTTATCACCTTTATTGCTCTTTTTTCACAGATTATCACGCCCGCCAAATCCGTAGCCACTACGCTGTACAACATTCAAAAGGGACGCGCCTCAGCGGCACGTATCCAGGAAGTCATAGATGCAGAAAAAGAATCTATATCCGTCCATACCCCTCCGCTCCCCCCTCCGACGCGAGGAATTTTCATAGAAAACCTGTGGCACGATTACGGAACGGGCCCCGTGTTGCGCGGTATCTCGTTAACCCTTCCTGCTGGGTGCGTAACAGCCCTTGTGGGGCCGTCAGGGGCAGGAAAATCTACCTTAGCCGATCTGGTGGCAGGTCTGATACCCATACAACAAGGTAGCATCCGTTGGGATCAGTACGATTACAAAGAATTGTCTCCGGGTTCGGTGCGCCGGTCGGTAGCCATGGTACCCCAAGATCACGCCCTTTTTAATGAAACGGTACGCTTCAATATCACAATGGGCGAAGAGCCCGGAGACATTCAACGCCTCAGGGAAGCCTGCCTTCATGCGCATGCGTGGGAATTTGTGGAAGTGCTTCCTGGCACTTTTGAATTTGTTATTGGGGAAAAAGGCAGCCGACTTTCAGGGGGGCAACGCCAAAGAATAGCCCTGGCCAGGGCTTTTTACAAAAATGCGCCCGTTCTAGTTTTTGACGAAGCCACTGCACACCTGGATCCTGCCAGTGAGGAACAGGTGCAAAAGGCTCTGGAATACTTGTTGGCGGGCCGCACGGCCCTGGTCATAGCCCACCGGCTCCACACAGTGCAACGTGCTCATCAAATTGTAGTGTTAGAAGCAGGGACGGTGGTGGGTTTCGGTAAACATGAGGAACTATTGACTCACTGTCCATCGTATCGCAGACTGGCCGAAGGCGCCCTGGTTTAATGAGAAAGCAAGATTTACCATTAGGCGTACTTAAAAAAATATACGTACAGAAAAACTGGAATAGCGGAAAGCAGCAACGAATCGTATCTATCTAAGAACCCACCGTGGCCAGGAAAAAAATTGGAGGAGTGCTTGATATGAAGGCTGCGCTTAAGGCGGCTTTCGGCTAGGTCACCTAAGAATCCAAAGCCAACTGTAAGGGCCAGAAGTATATACCAATCAACTTCCTGAAATAAAATTCGGGTATCCCCCAGCGCCCTTTGCTTCCAAGGAATATTGCGAATAGAAGCATCAATTTCAAGCAAACTATCTTTAAGAAAGTATACCAATATGGCCGCTCCCACAGCACCGCCCACAAAACCTTCTAGGGTTTTACCAGGGGAAATAGCGGGGGCAATTTTGGTGCGACCTAAAAAACGGCCGGCCAAGTATGCAAAAGAGTCATTAGCCATTAAGATGATAAAATACATCATGGGAATTTCCCACCGATACACGTCATTGTAATCCTTTGCTTCACGCAGTTCAATGGGATTTATGGGAAGATAAGAAAGGCACAGGAAGGGCAACACGGTGTAAGCCATACCTCCCAGAGTAGCCGAAACATCCTGAAAAGGGCGACGGCTTTTGGAAAAAATAGTTTGGGAGTATAATATCACAGGTAGTAGGGTAATGAAAATGAGGACTGCTCCCGAAATAAACCCTAGTATGTAAAAGCTATGCAGTACAAATATTAACGCCCCCAGTAACAAGCCCGTTACAGGAAAAGCAGAGTCTTGCCTACTGGTAACTTTAAAATATTCATACGAACATCCTAAACTCAAAAGCCCTAAAAACAATAAATAACTATGAGGAGAGAATCGGATACCGATTAAAGTGACGGCTACAATAAAAACACCCGTGATGGTGCGTTTGCGGAGATTACGTAAATTCTCTGAAGGATGGCGGGTCATTCAAGACCCGCAAAATTAGGATTCTTTAGCAATTAGGATTTTTTAGGAATTTTTATTTTCCCTTATCCAGGAATGGATATTTACCGCTCCTGCGCAATTCCTGATAAACGGCTTCAAGACGAGCGAGAATATCCTGCATTGTAGTCCTATCATAGTTGGGATTAGTGGCATTGACCTCCAGATTGCGTTTGATTTCTTTAATGCGGGCCTCAAGGAGCAAAACCTTCTCATCTGTATTATAATAGGCTACATGAAAGGGATCCGATTCCTTCATGAGCTCCTTAGGCGGTTCGGCTGATGTTACGCCGGATAGACTTTGGTTCTGACCAAAGGCAGAAAAATTTGATATCATTGCAAATCCACAGAGGAGAAATGTGAGAGTTTTTTTCATAGTGATCCAGAGCCTTTGTTACAAAGATATAAAATATTTATGAAACGTTGCATGAAGGACTGGTTCCAAGTAGTAAATCAGAAAAATATTTTTCTGCCAGTTCCCTGAAAACGCCGTCCCCTCCCTTTCGGGACAAACGTATCTGAGAGATGGCTTTCACCTGGGGACAGGCATCGGCCGGGCAAGCCCGCCAGCCGCACATTTTCATGGCATCCAAATCGTTCAGGTCATCGCCCAGGTAGAGTACTTGATCGGCTTCTATCCCCAGTTCATGGAGCCACCGGTTCAGCACTTCTGATTTGTTTTCGGTACCGGCATACCAAAAGGAAAGCCCTAAAATTTCGGCTCTTCGGCGCACAATCTGAAAGGCATGGCTATGCGATAATAGGGCCACTGGCAGGCCATTGCGATTCAGGCGTGCCATGGCCAAGCCATCCCTGGCGTTAAAGGATTTGAATTCCTCTCCACTGGCAGTGATATGAATTCGCCCATCGGTGAGTGTGCCGTCCACGTCACACACTAGCAACTTCACCTTGTGGCTCAGCAAGATAGCTTCCACGACTAATAGGCTCGGGCAAACAGCACCCTCTGTTTAGAGGGACGCCCTGTGAGCACACAAGTACCCTCTTCCGGGGGATTGTTCAGGGGTATGCAACGAATCGTGGCTTTGGTGAGTTCCTTGATGCGGGCTTCTGTTTCAGCCGTGCCGTCCCAGTGGGCGGAAAGGAAGCCCCCTTTTTTCTCCAGAACATCACAAAACTCAGCCCAAGAATCTACTCGCGTTATGCCATCTTGTAGTCTTTGGCGGGCCCTTTGCAAGAGGTGGTCCTGAATTTCATCCAGGATTTGAGGAATATGGGTAATTAACGTATCCACTGGCACCAATGTTTTGGTGAGGGTATCGCGACGGGCCAGTTCCGCTGTGCCATTCTGTATATCCCTAGGACCGACGGCCACGCGCAGGGGCACACCCCGCACCTCATGTTCAGAGAATTTCCAACCCGGCTTGTGTGTGTCGCGCGTATCCGTCTGAGCCCTAATACCTGCAGCCCGCAAGTTTTGAACTATGCGTTCCACTTGGGCACAAGTGGTTTGGCGTTCTTCTTCACTTCTGTAGATGGGAATCGCCACCACCTGAACTGGAGCCAAGCGAGGGGGCAACACTAGGCCATTATCATCAGAGTGCGTAAGGATAAGGGCCCCCATCAGCCGGGTGCTGACTCCCCAGGATGTGGCCCATACGTATTGAAGGGTGCCGTCCGGTGCTGCGAACTTCACATCAAAGGCTTTAGCAAAATTTTGACCCAGAAAATGGGAGGTTCCGGCCTGAAGGGCTTTTCCATCCTGCATCAAAGCCTCAATGCAATAGGTTTCTTCAGCTCCTGCAAAGCGTTCGGAAGGGGTCTTTAGGCCCTTGATCACGGGCATAGCCATCCAATCTTCTGCAAAGCGTGCGTATACCTCCAGCATCCGCTCGGCTTCTTCAATAGCTTCTTCGCGTGTGGCATGGGCCGTGTGTCCTTCCTGCCACAGGAATTCTGCCGTCCGAAGAAACAATCGCGTCCGCATTTCCCAGCGTACTACGTTGGCCCACTGGTTAATGAGTAGAGGCAAATCCCGCCAGCTTTTAATCCAGTTCCTGAATGTGTTCCAAATTATGGTTTCCGACGTGGGCCTTACGACCAGTTCCTCTTCCAGCCGGGCCTCCGGATCTACCTCTACACCTCGGCCATCAGGTGCGTTCCGTAATCTGTAGTGGGTGACTATGGCGCATTCCTTTGCAAAACCTTCCACATGAGCGGCCTCTTTACTAAGAAACGATTTGGGAATAAAAAGAGGAAAATAGGCATTTTGATGGCCTGTTTCTTTAAACATGCGGTCCAGTTGCTGTTGCATGCCTTCCCATATCGCATATCCGTAGGGCTTAATGACCATGCAGCCCCGCACATCAGAATGCTCTGCAAGGCCAGCGTGCTCCACAATGTCCTGATACCACTGGGAATAGTTTTGGGTCCGGGGCGTAATTTTTTCCATGTATTTTAAGTATTAATTTGGTATAAATGTTGTTCCAAAAGATTTCAGAGGGGTCAAAAGTACCCTGCGCAGTAAAAAACTTAAGGCCATGAAAAAAAAAACCATACCAGTCATTATCTCGGCAGGACTCTTGATGGTATCCTGCGCCACCACCCACAGGGCGAATCTAGAGGAGGATGATGTTTATTATGGCGTGGCCGATGCCCGCCGTGATTTTAATAAGGAAAGACGCAATCCTTCCTATAATCAGCCCTCACAAAGATCAGAAGAAGCTGAGACTCAATTTCAGGACGAACGAGAAGATCCATCCGCTTACAACAGCCGCCAACAAAACTCCGCTAAAGACGGACAAACTATCATCAATAATTATTACTACAACTACGGTCCTTCTTGGGATTTGTGGTGGTTTAATACTTCACGATTTTGGTGGTACGATCCCTTGTATCCAGGATGGAGTATAAATATTTATTTAGGTCCTTGGTGGAGTAGGCCGTGGTACCGACCCTGGTGGTGGTACGATCCGTGGTACAATCCCTGGGTTTGGAACAATCCATGGTATTGGGGAAGTCCATGGTATTGGAATAATCCCTGGTGTTGGCACAACCCATGGTGCTGGAATAACCCCTGGTGTTGGAGCATCAGCTGGGGATGCGGAAATCCCTGGGCCTGGAATCCTTACAGTCCCTGGGCCATGGCCGCTTGGTACCCCAACACTTCCGTGGGCACCGGTTTTCAAAGCTTCTATTATGGTCCTAGACGTAATCTAATTTCCCAAGCCCGGGCTTTGGGGCTGATCAACACCAAACATATCAAACCGGTGACTCCTAATTCTTTCCAGCCCCAACGCCAATCCAACGGAGAAGCTGCCCGGCAAGGGGTCTCTAAATTTCCTGTATCCAAGGAAGTTGCATCATCTACCCAGCGCCCGACCCCTAAACCTGAAAATAACCCTCCAGCGCGACCATCCCGCACCCGTGAAGTCTCCAGCGCTGCCTCGGCAGCCGACAGAACACCATACACGGCTCCAGAATTTTCGGCCAGTGCCAACCGGCAACCCTCCGTGCCAACATTTCGCTACACTGCTCCGAGTCGAAATGAACAAAGCCGAGAATTGATACCTGTACCGGATAAATTACCTATCTCCCCCGCACGTCCGCAAGAGATTAATCCTTCCTCCCAGAATCCTTTACTTCCTGAAAGGCGTACCCACGAGCAACCCAGGCTTCCTCTGGTGCCTGCGCCTGACTCGCAAAGACCTCAGGAATATCAAAGACCTCAGGAATATCAAAGACCGTCTGCACCTGAAAAATATCCCCAAACACCTATGCTTGACCGCGGAACCATAAACCCGAACCCTGAGAACCGTTTCCGGCGTGATTATTCTCATCCTCCCACGAGGGGACGCGGAGAATACAATTATCAGCCAAGGAGACAGAGTTCCGGTATTTTGGGGAAGCCTCCAGGCCAACACAAGCCCGAGACCTCGGTAAAGAGCAGCAGTTGGGGAGAGGGAACTCGCGGTAGCAGCTTACATATGGGTTCTTCGGATAGCCGAGGGAGCTCTTCCCGGGGCGGAGGATCTCTTCACGGAGGTGGACCCCGAGGCCGTAGATAAATTTCACCTCAAGAATGTGAAATAAAAAACCGTGAGTCCGCACAAAGGCCTTTGCATTTTGGTAGGGGTTTGGGTGGCATTCCAGTGGATGGCGGGTTCAGCCACAGCCCAAAATGAGTCCGATGTGTTCCGCTACACCTGGCTGATGCCTACCGGCACGGCTCGTTACACGGCTCTGGGGGGGGCCATGGGTGCTCTGGGGGGTGATTTGTCAGTGGTCTTAAGCAATCCGGCCGGTCTGGGCATTTACAGGAAAAGCCAAACGGCCATGGGATTTGGCATTAGCACCAGCCACACCCGCAGTTTGTACTACGGCTCAGAGTCCAGGGAGAATCGCACCAGCGTTAATTTACCCACGATAGGTTTTGTGGGAGTAAAAGAACTAAGGCGCAAGGACCGTTACCTCACCGGCTGGCAGTTCGCCCACTTTGCGCTCACCTACAACCGTACCGGCGACTTCAACTACCGGGCCCGTTTGCGGGGCGTGAATCCAGAAAGTTCTCTCATCACCTACTTTAAATATAATGCTAATCAGATGGGGCCTCCTGGGTCTCTGGATCCTTATTATGAGGAGTTGTTATTCAGGGCCCAGGTATTGTTGTACGATACATTAACAGGACAATACATGGATTTTATTCAGCCATGGCCCCATACCAATAAATTGCAGGATTTTTACTACAATACGTGGGGAAACACAGGGGAACTGGGCCTCAATTTTGCTGCCAACTACGCCAATCGCCTGTACTTGGGAGGAGGACTAAATTTCATTTTAGGTCAATACAGACAGTTCGTGCGGCAGCAGGAATCGGATCCGATGGATTTGACACCGGAATTTAAAGATTTCATTTTGGAGCAGAGGCTGCAAACTTCTCTTTCGGGTATCAATCTTAGGGTGGGTGCCATAGTGCGGCCCACGGACTGGGTGAGGCTGGGCGTGGCTTTTCACTCGCCTTGCTGGCTGTGGCTGCGCGACCGCTACAGCAACCGGGTGGCCGCCACTTACGATAATTCAGGCTCCACGGGTTGGTTGGACTCGCCTTTCGGAGCCTTCAATTATGGCATCACTACCCCGCTGAAGCTCCATGCTTCGGTAGGCTTTACCGTTCAGAAACTTGTGGCTTTGGGATTGGATTACGAATTCACCGATCTGAGCAGAGCACGCTTCCGTTCGGGCTTCTTTTTTATGCCGACCAATGAAATCATTCGCTCCAGCTTTAACACGCGTCATACCGTCAGGACTGGTTTAGAGCTTAAGTTAGACCCCCTATACCTACGGGGCGGCTTTCAGTATTACAGCAACGGGTACCAGCCCCACCTCAATACCATGCAGACCTGGAGTGCCTCAGGGGGTCTGGCCTTCCGTCTGAAACGGTGGACCATTGACGGCGCCTACGTCCTGTATCGCGTGAAGCCGCAGATCAGTCCCTATCCCTCGCAAGCTTTGAATCCCCTGGAACCGGCGCGCGTGGTGCACCATCTCCATGCTGTGGTATTAGGATTTTCATTTAACTTTTAAGAAGGCGGCATGAGATTTCCTTTTTAGAACAGGGGCAACGAAGGACGGGGAAAAGACAATTTGAGCCTAACGGCGTGACATCCTGAGGATCTTCCTCCGGAAGTTGCTCCCGTGAAGAGCCTTTTAGGGGCTCTGTTTTCCCGCCTTTACGAAGGGGTGCAGCCCTGTAAGAATGTGCAGGATAGGCCGCTGGGAGTGGCATTTTGGTTCAACGGGCTATGAAGGTGAGACCCCGAAAAAAATTTATTGGGTGCCGGACAAGCGCGCCTCGCCTGGAGTGAAGGTTTCGACTCTTAAGGACAGATGTCTACGGCCTTACTAGGGCGAGGTAAATGCGTGAGGGATTCGAAGGGCGGCCAAGGGCCGGCACTGTCTTGGCCGCAGTCTTTGAGGCTGCGGCCAAGGGAATGCCGAAACGCAAGCGGAGCCCGGAGGAGCCTGTCCCTTGCATGCCCGAAAAATAATCACACAAGAAAATCTCCCTGTAACAAGGACACACGATTTTCAGTAACCTTGCAGGATAAAACAGAAGGTTGTGGACACACTTACCACGGTGGTAGACATCTTTTTGCACCTGGATGAGCATCTGGCAGCTGTGCTGGAGCGTTACGGCACGCTGACTTACGCTCTTTTATTTGTGATAGTGTATGTGGAGACCGGACTGGTAGTAATGCCTTTGCTACCTGGGGATTCTTTGTTGTTTGCAGCGGGAGCCCTAGCCAGCAGCACAGGGCAACTGGATGTGAGGCTGATCATTGTGTTACTGATGGCAGCGGCCCTGCTCGGCGATAACACCAATTATTTCATAGGGCGCTTTTTCGGGCGTTACATTAAGGCCCGGGAGCGGGTGCTGTTCCTCAAGCGGGAGTACATAGAGAAGACGGAGGCCTTTTACAAAAAATACGGAGGTCGCACGGTGGTGATGGCGCGTTTCATTCCGATCGTTCGCACGGTGGCGCCGTTTGTAGCCGGTGCGGGCAGCATGGAGTATAAACGCTATATCATATATTGCCTGACGGGCGCCCTCCTTTGGGTGGGGGGCATCACGCTGCTGGGCTTTTGGTTTGGGAATATTCCCGTGGTAAAGAACAATTTCGAGCTCGTGATTATCAGTATCATCCTTGTTTCGGTGCTGCCGATGGTGGTGGGTTTTATTAAGGGGCGGGCCGGTGCTGCTCGGTCTGGCCGGTAATCCTGTGCGGCACAGCCGCTCTCCGGACCTGTTCAGCAGGTTTATGGCGGAGGCAGGAATACAGGGGGAATACCGTCTTTTTGAACTCGGCCGGGCAGAGGAGATTCCGGAATTATTCCGAGAGCATCGGGCCCTAGTGGGTCTCAATGTGACTATTCCTTTTAAGCGGGCCGTGGTGCCCCTCCTGAACGAGTTGGAACCCGCAGTAACCGCCACGGGCAGCGCCAATGTGGTGGTACAGAGTCCTGAAGGCCTTAAAGGTTACAATACAGACGTTGTGGGCTTTGATCGGACGCTGAAGCGGTTTACGGCAGAGGCCCGCAGAGGAGTATTGGTGCTGGGGAGCGGCGGTTCGGCTCAGTCTGTTGCTTACGTGCTTAGTCGGCACGGATTTCCTTTTAGAATTATTTCCCGAAGACCGGGACCTCAGGTGATAACCTACGAAGACTTAACAAAAGAAATCGTTGAGGATGCAGGCCTGGTAGTGAACACCACTCCTTGTGGCATGGCTGGGATGACCGACGCATTACCACCCTTTCCTTGTCATTATATTGGCCGTCATCAAGCGCTTATTGACCTTGTCTACAACCCTCCCCTTACGCCTTTGATGAGGGCTTTTCGCCATCAGGGTGCACGCGCCGTGAACGGTTTGGAGATGCTCCGCATACAGGCCGAGGAAGCCTGGGAAATCTTTTTGAAGGCCTACCGAGAAAAAACCTACTGAGCCCTTTCTTAAGGGATAGTGTTCTGAGGATGGACGTAGAGCCGGCCGAAGGCTCTCCAAAAAGCCCACGGGAAAAAATGAAAAAGGATGAGCACAGGGTAGTAGGCGGTAAAGATGCGAAATTCAAACCAGAATACGCTGCCCACATGGCGGTTGAGAAAGCCAGCGACTAACAGGAGTGTAGGCCAAAGGGCCACAAGCCAGTACAGACTGTACCACATCACTGGCAGGACGGGGACCAAATAAATCCATAGGAGCGCACAGAGAACACTTATAAAAATGAGGACTTCCGGGTAATCAAGTCCAGGAAGAATGCCCAGGACCTGCAAGGAAAAAGCCTTGTAATAAAAGGCTTCCACAAAGAAGCCCGATTCAAAAAGGCCGGGCGATATGACAGAGAACATACGGGCCGTCTCAGAAAGGCTGTCTGAAGAAAGGCCGCCGGAACTGACAACCACTGGAACGACCATAATTAAGGGTAAACAGGCAACCAGAAACCAGCTTACTCTGAGCCTTTTCAAGGAGAGACGACCGGTATACAATAATTGACACGTCAGCGCTGCCCAAGGCAACAGCCAGAGAGCATTAGAAAGCTTAACAGCTACTCCACCCATGATGGCCCCTAAGGTCCTATAGACCCCCTGCGGCGACGGGTTTCGGCCCAGCTGAAACAGGAGTTTCGTAGTGAGGCTCCCAAATAAGAGCCCCGCCTGGTCGTTGCTGATATGATAATGATCTCCGGCGGAGAAAAGGGCCAGGGCACCCGTGGCAAACCACCGGTAACCGCTGCTTACTAAGCCTTGGCGGACCACAGGCAAACAGGCTTCGTAAAATATGGCCCAGCCGAGAATTACCAGAATGACAGAGCAGATTCTTAAGGCCCGCAAACGAACTTCCATGGGGATTCCTAGGTGGGAAAGCACCGCTTCAGGAATAGCTAAGACGACATAATACGTAGGAGGCTGTAAGGCTTCGTAACTATAGGCCTGCAGGCCGATTCCGAAATCTGTTAAAGAGAGTTTTTCCGGGGCGGGATAGCCGAACTTGCGGGACGAGAATTCTACCAGCTCTCTGTCCACCAGCTCACTGGAATACGGAAGGCGACCATGGTGGGCCAATTTAAATACGTAGTCCGTGTGGGCCAGCTCATCGTTGTTATGCCAACTATCAAAAAGAAGCGCATTTTTAAAAAGGTATAAGGAGGCCAGCGTGATCAGAGTGAGGCCAGCCACGGACCAAAGAAGATTGGAAAGTGCGTATTTATTCATCAACAAACCGTGCGAATACTGTGGTATCCAGGGAGGCCAGGTTGCGGATGTGTTGTTCGGCAATTTCCACTACGACCACATCGGGCTTAATGCGGGTAATGGTTAGGGGATCCAGGGCATGGGTCCACAAAAAAAGGCTGTAACTGAAGTGGTTGGTCAGATAAGGCACCATGAGGTTGGCGTAGGAATCGCGATACATGAGCAGACGGGGCAGGGCTGGATTGTCCACACTGTATGCCAAGGAAGGTTGCAACAAAGGAACATGGGGTAAGTCCGGGGGAGGCAGGGGCCTGGCCGGCGAAGGAATGCGCAGGCTAGGCTGGTATTCCTTATTATGCAGCACATCCTGGAGGGCGATCTTTCGTGCCAGATCAGCATTACGCTCATCCAAGCGGACCCACTGGAAAAGACTATCTGCCAAGGCCTGACACTGAGGAAAGTCGCGGGCAATGTAGAGCATCAATTTTCTATAGGCCAATAAACCGCCGTGAAAATTCCAGTGTGTGTCGTAAGGGTAATATACCTCGTTATCCCGGGCGGCCGCCCGCAGTTCATCTCCCGCATCTATGGGCATTACAAACGAGCTGTCTATCATATAAGCTTTCCATTGTTCATAGATGGAAGGCCTATCCTGAAAGGACATAGCTGATGGTAAATGATGGGGATAAATGCTGTGCTTATTATGGGCCACAAATACAAAAAAGCGGATGCCCCGTCGGGACAACCACATTTGAATATATTCCAGATTCAAGCGCATCCGACGCATCACCGAAAGAGGCATCTTTTCCCAGTGGAGATAATCGCGCAGCAGGCTAGTATCCCTGGAAAAGAGCCACCCATGACGGCCTATTTCCACTTCAAAGGGTTTGGGGGAACTATTCAGGAGCCCATATTTCCAACGGCCGTCCAAAGCGGCCAGAAAAGACTTTAGTCCCATATGGTCATGAAAGTAGGCCGTCCAGCGATCCGGAAGGGAGAACAGGCTGTCCCACTCCAGCCGAGGAAGGGGGGCCAGCCGGCGGTTTTCCCTTTTGTGTTCCTCAGATGTCTCGGGCTTAGGTTCACCCCACATCACAACCAAAGGCAGAAACAAGAAGCCTCCAAGCAACAGGGCCCAATGCACATGCGATTCAAGGGCCTGCAACCGGTGATACCCTACATGAAAAGCGCAAGAGAGCAATAGAAAGGTCAGAAAGGCTGCCAAAGCCGCAGGTTTGTTCACAGCAGCCGGCGTGCGTATAAAGTGCCAAAAGTGCAGCACATCGCCCCGGATTTCCAGGGCCGGATCATGGCTTTTGGTGACCACCTCTAACGCCCCGGCGTGGAGGCCCATGGATGAAATACCCTGAAGAGGCACCAAGAGACTGTCAAGGACCTCAGGCGTCCAAACGCGGGTGTACTGAGGTCCCTCCCACCTAAAAGATCGGAATCGCCAGAGACCAGGCTTCTGACCTGGATCAAGACGCAAACGGACGGCAAAGGCCGCATCCGGCAATTCCATAACATGGTAAAACGGCCGCTGCGGATCGGTTTCAGAAAGACTGCTGTTCTGGGGTTGGAAATATCCTAGTCCCGGATCTACAAAGAGCTCCAGCTTTTCTTCGGGGGGGCCTTCCGCTTCAATGATCAGACGGGCTGTAGTTTTGCCCACATTCGTGCCATTAAGGAGATAGTACGTCAGCAGGGATCCCAGAGCGGCAAAGAGCACAATAACAACGAAACGCCGGCTCCGGTCCATGGCTTCAAAACTTATAATAAATGAAAGCATTATACGCCGAACCCGCAATTTCTCCGGCAGAAAGAAGGGCCAGCAAGGTATACCAACCCAACCGAGCCGGGCGTGCCAACGAGAGGATCCACCAGGAATGCTGGGCTCTTTGATTTTCCAGGCGCCTCCTAAGCCAAGGCCCGACCGGCAGCGAAAAGATCAACGCCAGCATGAGCCATAGGCCCAGAGCCGGTGAAAAATAAAGGCCAGCCGCATAGTAGGGTGAGGTATTATGATTCAAACCGGCCATCGCTTTGAGCACCTGGTAGGCATGGTCCAGTCCATCGGTGGTAAAGACGGCCAAAGACACGAGATAAAACATTACAAAGTACAGGTGTCCCCACAGGCGCGGAATACGTTCCAGCCAACGTTCAAGACCCATACGTTCGGCCACCATGAAGGAACCATGCAGGATGCCGAACACCAGGCAGTTCCAGTTAGCCCCGTGCCACAGCCCCACCAAGGGAAACACGATCCACAGATTTAAGTACGTGCGCAAGGGCCCGCGCCGGTTGCCACCCAGCGGCAAGTACAAATAGTCGCGGAACCAAGTGGAAAGCGAAATGTGCCAGCGCCGCCAATAATCCCTGAACGAACGGGCGATATAAGGAAAGTTGAAGTTTTCCATAAAACGAAACCCAAACATGCGCCCCATCCCTATAGCCATGTCGCTGTAGCCGCTGAAATCAAAGTAAAGTTGCAACGCATACCCTAAGGGAATGAGCCAACCGGTATAGAGATTGAGTTCAGAGCCGGGAATGCGGAGAGCCCCTTGCACGTATTCTCCAATGTTGTCCGCAAGGACCACTTTTTTAGCCAGGCCAGTCAAAAATCGCCGGCCACCTATAAAAAAATCTTCCGCCGTTAGGATGCGGTGCACCAATTGTTGAGCCACGTCTCTGTAACGGATGATGGGACCCGCTATGAGCTGTGGGAAAAATGAAATGTATAAAGCGTAATGAAATGGATTGGGCTGAGGTTGCACTTCTCGGCGATACACATCCACGAGGTAAGAAATGTTTTGAAAAGTAAAGAACGATATTCCCAGGGGCATGTGGACGGCCTGCAAGTGACGAGTGGTCGCCGCGGGCAAGTCAAAGCCTACTCTGGCTAATGCTTCAGAAAAAAATCCGGCATACTTAAAATAAATAAGACCCGTGAGGTTCAGAATGACGCCAATGCCTACAACGCGGCCTGGGCGGGGACTTCGATAAATCCAGTGGGCAGTCAGGTAATTGAAAAGTATGGAGGCCAATAAGTAAAGTACAAATTCCTTCTCGCCCCAAGCATAAAAAACAAGACTAAAAAGGAGAAGGCCAGTATTCCGCCGAGAAGGAGGCAGAAAGCCCAGACAAAAAACCAAACAGAGGGGAAGAAAAAACCACACAAATACCGGCGCACTGAAAATCATAGCCTCCTGGGCTGCAAATTAGATAAGGTCTGGGCAAACAGATGTTTGGAGACAAGCCCAAATGGATAACAGAAAAAATTTTTTTAGAAAATCTTATATCTTACGAAATCTTATGAAATCTTATTCACCGAATGACCGGTCTGCTCCCAAATTCTCTCGGAATGGAAGAAACACCAGAGATAATTGATTATCAATAAATTATTCAAAAATTAAAAAGCTAAAAAACAGAGAATCATCAGAATTTAAATAAGATTCATCGCCAAGAGGTCCAGAAACCTTCTCTGAAGCACTTCATCGCCGGAGAACCAAGAGAAAAGGCCCATCCTAGGATTTCAGATTTTTCACCCCACCCTATCAACCATAAGTGTTTGAATTTAAAGCTCATATTTTTTTTATGCATCATTTGCACTAAACTTGCCGGCAAAACCGAATGCTCTATCGCTCTAAAATCGTGGGGATGGGCATGTACCTGCCCGAGAATGTTGTTACCAACCATGACTTGGAGCAACTCATGGACACCAGTGACGCCTGGATTGTGGAGCGCACGGGTATCCGAGAAAGGCGCTTTTTTACGGAGGGTAAGGATACTACGGCCACTATGGCGGCTGAGGCCAGCCGCATGGCTCTGGACAGAGCCGGTCTGAAAGCCCAGGAAATTGATGCTATCGTATTTGCTACGTTGAGTCCTGATTATTACTTCCCCGGTAGTGGGGTTTTGCTTATGCGCGAATTGGGGATCGTGGGCATTCCGGCCTTTGATTTGCGCCAGCAATGCGCCGGCTTTGTGTATGCTCTTTCCCTGGCCGATGCCTACATCCGTTTAGGCCACTATAAAAACGTTCTAATTGCTTGCAGTGAGATTCAGTCCAACCTGTTGGAACTCAGCACCCGGGGCCGCAATATGGCCGTGATTTTCGGCGACGGCGCAGCCGCCGTCGTTCTGACCCGCCACCAACAAGAAGGCCTCGGAGTTATTTCCACCCATTTGCACGCGGACGGAACTTATGCGGAAGAACTCTACATGGCCCATCCGGGTTGTCGCCGTAAAGTGCGCATAACACCGCAGATGCTGGAAGATGGTTCCATGCTTCCGTATATGAACGGAAATGCCGTCTTCAAGCATGCCATTGTGCGGTTCATGGAGGTCATTTACGAAGCGTTGGAAGCCAACGGCCTCCAGGTTGAAGATTTAGATATGGTCATCCCCCATCAGGCTAACCTGCGGATTTCCAAATACATTCAGGAACAACTGCAGTTGCCTGATGAAAAAATGTACAACAATATCCAGTGGGTGGGCAACACCACAGCGGCCTCCATTCCACTGGCCATGTGCGAAGCCTGGGAAAAAGGCCTGTTGAGGCCAGGGATGCTGGTATGCACGCCTGCTTTTGGCAGCGGTTTTGTGTGGGGTTCAGCCCTCATCCGCATGTAAAGGATAATGTTCCGGCTGTGTTTTTTGTGGTGGAGCTGCGTGGTCTGCCTCAAGACCAGTGCCCAGGAACTGAAAATTATTTCCTGGAACATCAAGTTTCTGCCCCGCCTTTTGTGTCATATTGGTCACAGGCCCCTAAAGCGCGTAGAGCCTATAGCCGAACACCTTCTGCGGGATACGGCTGACGTGCTGGTGTTCCAGGAAGCCTTTGACAACGTAGCCAATCGCCGCCTTCTGAAGGCCCTCCGCCCTCTGTACCCTTACCATATCGGACCAGCAAATAAAAAAGGAGCCTTCAAACTGAGCAGCGGTATTCTTATTGTTTCGCGCCACCCCATGAAAGAGCTGGGCACCACAGACTTCCGCTCCTGCGAAAAGGAAGATTGCTGGGCCCGTAAGGGCGCTCTTTTAGTGGAAGTGCAATGGCCTGGCAGGTTGATCCAGGTACTGGGAACCCATCTGGAAGCGGGTGGAGGCAGGGAAATTAAACAGGAACAATATCGGGAAATTGCTGCCCTGGCCCATGCCCACAGCCGAGCCGGTGTGCCTCAATTTTTATGTGGCGACTTTAACACCCGTGCTTCCGACAATTTCCTTTATCCCCGCATGCTGGAAACTTTGGATGCTGTGGACGGACCCCTCTCTGGGGAGTTACGTTTCACCAGCGATCACCTGCTCAACGACATGAGCCTATACCGACCTGAGGATAGGGAAGTTATTGATTACATTCTGTACCGACCAAATGGTGTGGTTCCGCAAACTTTTACACGCAGCGTGGTACGATACACCTACCGCTGGAAACGAGGACGCCAAGATCTCTCAGACCATTTTGCCGTGAAGGCTGAAGTGAAATTTTAGTGGTTTCGGAGAATAAGGGAACGGCTTATTTGATACTGTTCACCACAGCTTCAAAGGAATCTGGGTGATTCATGGCCAGGTCGGCCAGAACTTTACGGTTAAGCTGAATACCCTGTGAATTGAGCCGGCCCATAAACTCCGAGTAGCTGAAACCATGCAAGCGAGCAGCGGCATTGATACGCTGGATCCACAACGCGCGGAAATTGCGCTTTTTAGCACGCCGATCGCGATAGGCATAGGTGAGGCCTTTTTCCACCGAATTTTTGGCCACTGTCCACACATTCTTGCGCCGGCCAAAAGACCCTTTCGCCAATTTAAAAATCTTCTTCTTGCGGGCCTTGGAAGCAACGTGGTTAACAGAACGGGGCATAGTTAATGATGATTATTTTAATTAGAACATCCCGGGCATCATAAAGCGAACGCTTTTCATATCTGAGGGATCCACCAGAGTGAACTCCCTCAGGCGCCGCTTCCGCTTGGTTTCTTTCTTCGTGAGAATGTGGTTATGGAAGGCATGTTTCCTCTTCACCTTACCAGAACCGGTAATCTTAAAGCGCTTTTTTGCGCTGGAATTGGTTTTCATCTTAGGCATAGCAGTCCATTTAAAAAGTTTTACTTTTTCTTTGGAGCTATGAGCATGGAGAGCCTGCGTCCTTCCAAGCTGGGCATGACCTCTACCTTTCCCACATCCTCCAAAGCGACCGCAAATTTAAGCAAAATAACTTCACCCTGTTCCTTAAACATGATGGAACGCCCCTTGAAAAATACATAGGCCTTTACCTTATTGCCCTCCTGAAGGAACTTACGGGCGTGGTTGAGCTTAAAATTAAAATCGTGCTCGTCCGTCTGGGGCCCGAAGCGGATTTCTTTTACCGAAATTTTGGCCGCCTTAGCTCTGATTTCTTTTTGTTTTTTCCGCTGGTCATAGAGAAACTTCTGATAATCTACCAAACGACATACCGGCGGATTGGCATTGGGCACAATCTCCACCAGGTCCACTCCCATTTGTTCGGCTTTTGCAAGGGCTTCTTCGCGAGACATGATGGTGGGCGTAACATTGTCCCCCACCACCCGCACCTCGGGAGCATCAATCTCTTCGTTAATACGGTATACCAGCTCCCGCTTCATGCAGCAGCGTAAAAATTACTCATGAAGGAAAAGGGGGGGTTATGCCTCTTCAAATTCTGTGGCTCTGCGGATTTCTTCAACCAGAATACGGGTACAGGCCTCCAGCGACATGGTGCCCTGGTCGCCCACACCATGGCGGCGCAACGATACCGAACGAGAAGAGACTTCCTTCTCTCCCACAATAAGCATCACGGGAATCTTCAGCATTTCGGCATCGCGAATTTTTTTGCCGATTTTTTCAGAGCGTTCGTCCACCTGGGCGCAAATATCGTATTTTTCTAAATATTTTTTTACCTCACGGCCATATTCCAAGTATTTATCGCTAACGGGAAGTATGTACACCTGTTCGGGGGCCAGCCATAAGGGAAAATTACCGGCACAATGTTCCGTCAGGACCGCTATGAAGCGCTCCAAGGAGCCAAAGGGAGCCCTGTGAATCATCACCGGACGGTGACGCTGATTATCCTCTCCCACATATTCCAGGTCAAAGCGCTCGGGCAGATTGTAATCCACCTGGATGGTGCCTAGCTGCCATTTGCGCCCAATGGCATCCCGAACCATGAAATCCAGTTTCGGCCCATAAAAAGCCGCCTCTCCAGGCACTATCACCGTATCCAGTCCCTTTTCACGAGTGGCCTCCAAGATAGCTTGTTCAGCCTTTTGCCAATTTTCTTCGGAGCCTATGTACTTTTCAGTATCTTGGGGATCACGTAGGGAGACCTGGGCCGTATATTCTTTAAAATTTAAAGCCCTGAATACCAACAACACCAAATCAATGACCCGTTCAAATTCTTCCTTTACCTGGTCCGGACGGCAAAAGATATGCGCATCATCCTGCGTGAAGCCCCTCACCCGCGTCAACCCACTGAGCTCGCCACTCTGTTCGTATCGGTAAACAGTTCCAAATTCAGCCAGCCTGAGGGGTAATTCACGATAGGAGCGCTGCCGGCTACGGTATATTTCACAATGGTGCGGGCAGTTCATGGGCTTCAGGAAATACTCCTCTCCCTCTTCAGGGGTGAGAATGGGCCTGAAGGAATCCTTTCCGTATTTTTCATAGTGGCCTGAGGTGACATAAAGGCTCTTGGAGCCTATGTGAGGCGTCACCACCTGCTGGTATCCCATTTTTTTCTGGACCTTGCGTAAGAAAGCCTCAAGCCGTTCGCGCAACACAGTGCCCCGCGGCAACCATAGCGGCAAGCCTTGCCCCACCTGGGCACTGAAGGTAAAAAGTTCCAGCTCACGTCCCAATTTCCGGTGATCCCGCCGGCGGGCTTCCTCTAAATGCTGGAGATACTCATCCAGCATTTTTTTCTGGGGAAATGAAATGCCATAAATCCGCGTTAGTTGTTTGTTCTTTTCGTTACCGCGCCAATAGGCCCCTGCTATGCCCGTAAGTTTAAAGGCCTTCACGTAACCCGTGCGGGGCACATGCCCTCCCCGGCATAAATCCACAAAATCGCCCTGACGGCAAAAGGTGATATCACCATCCTGCAGGCCCTCAATCAGCTCCAGTTTATAGGGATTATCCTTTTTCCTGTAGTAATCCAGCGCCTCTTCCTTACTCACCGGATATAAATGAAAGGGATTGTCGGCTGCAATACAGCGGGCCATCTCTGCTTCAAGAGCCGGCAAATCTTCCTCCCGCAGCACGGTGTCACCAAAATCAATGTCGTAATAAAAACCATTCTCAATAGGAGGACCAATACCGAAACGGGCATGGGGATACAAGGCCTGCACCGCCTCGGCCAAAATATGGGCCGAAGAATGCCAAAAAGCGGCTTTTCCCTCCGGATCCTCCCATGTCAAAATGCGAACGCGGGCATCCCTGGTGATGGGCCTATCCAGCTCATAAGTTTGTCCGTCCACCAGGGCGGCCAGGGCCTTGCGCACCAATCCTTCCGAAATGCTGGCCGCTATCTCCCTAGCCGTGGTTGGGTTGGGGAAAGTCCGCGTACTGCCATCGGGCAGCGTGATGGTCAATTGCACTTCGGCCATGCGAAGGCAAAAATAGAGGCAGGGCAGTTTTCCATAGGAATTAATGAGGAATGAGAGGGACGTGCCCCTGGTTACTGGCAGTGCCCGTCGGCACCCTGGAGTCGTGCTGCTCCGGGCTCCGCATCCCTCACCCAGAGTCAGACCGGCGCCGGGACGAGGCCCTCCCCGCTTCCTCCCCCCCGTAAATATTCTTTTACCCCTTTGCCCAGCAAACATGTTGTCCGTAATCCATCCCGGAAACAGCGTATATCCCTCCTTTCAGTCTCTCGGCGTAGTGTACGTCCTTATTGAAATGCTCCGGGGCTCAAGGGCAAAATAGAAGGCGGATATGTCCACCCGGTCCTCTCCGGCTTGACAGGGTTTTGTACGCTTCAGTCTAATTATACCGTGATTCATGGATTTGTGCCACGTATCTCCGGTCAGGAAGGCGACCCCCTGGATGTGCTGGTCATCTCTATGGCCGACATCGTTCCCCTCACTTTGGTGGGCTGCCGTATCATGGACCTGATGCGCATGGCCGACAACGTTGCACCCGATGATAACTGCTATCTGTGCCCTCTCGCAGACCCCAGTGTCCAACGTTTCCAGGACATCGTCAATGTACCCGAGTAAGTGCACCGTGAAAATAAAAATTGCTTTGAGGAATACAAGAAGCTGGAGGGCCGTAAGACCCTGGTGGATGGCTTCCTGAACCCAAAGGCCGCCCTGCCCACCCTACAAAAGGCCTTCCAGTCCTATCACGACAAATTTTCCCAAATTTAACCCCGAATTTGGTATTTCCCCTTTCGGTTTGTTTTACTTTGCATTTGGTTTATGCCGAAAAAAATTGAAATGGAGTTTCCGGTGCGCTCCTCCGTGAAGATCCTATTCTCCAAGTTGTCCACGCCCACCGGCTTGCAGGAATGGTTTGCCGACAAGGTGGAGGAGAAAAATGATGTGTTCACGTTCCATTGGGAGGACGACCAGCGCTCGGCCAAGCGCAAAGCCATGAAAGAGAACGATTTTGTCCGTTTCCATTGGCAGGACGACCCTAATAAAGATACCTATTTTGAGTTCAAAATTCGCGTGGACGACCTCACAGGGGACGTATCGCTGGTAGTTACGGATTTTTGCGAAGAAGACGAAGAAGAAGAAATGCGCCGCCTCTGGAAGCATCAGGTGCACGACCTCCTGCATATTATCGGATCCTAAAAATTTCCGGCTTTGGAGCGCGTGGCAGTGTATCCGGGTACGTTTGACCCCGTCACCCTGGGCCACGAAGCCATTGTCCGCCGGGCTCTTCCCCTCTTTGACCGCATTGTGGTAGCCATAGGCCAAAACATCCGTAAGGTGGACAGCTACTTCCCGCTGGAGGAGCGCCTGGCCATGCTGCGCGAAGTGTTCGCGCCTTACCCTCAGGTAAGCGTCAAGCATTACACCGGCCTCACCACCGATTTTTGCCGGCAATGTGGGGCCCGATTCATTCTCAGAGGTCTGCGTTCCTCGGCTGATTTCGGCTATGAGCGCAACATCGCCCAGGCCAATAACACCCTGGACCCTGAAATTGAGACCGTCTTCCTCATCAGCTCCCCCGGCCTCAGCAACATCAACTCCTCCATCGTGCGCGATATTCATCGCAACGGGGGCCCGATAGCCGCCTTCCTGCCCCAAGCCATACGGTACCGCTTCCCCGCACGGTGAAATTTTTTAGCTTCCGCTCCGTATTTGTTATATCATGGCTGCCGTACTGAAGGCCCTTTCATTATGTGTTTTGTTGATTGCTCTCCTGAGCGGTGCCTGGGGTCAACCGGCTCCCACCCACCTTAATTTGGACGGCTGCGCCCGTTGCCCCGGCCCCCTGTGGGTGGAATTCCCGGCCGAATACCTAATGTTCAGCCTGGATTCGGCGCAGGCCTGCCGGGATAAGCAATCCCTCGCATGGACCAGCCTCCGAGAGCCCCTGCCAGTGCGCCTGCGGTGCGGAGGCGTCTATCGCACCCTATGGCTGGAAACGGCGCATCGCTATCGCATTTCGTTTGCGGGCTTGGATTCAGGCTTCCTGCTATTAGAAAAAGGCCCCTTGCAAGGAGCCATTGAAAAAATACTCTCGGCCTTTGATTCCCTCTATCTCCATAACACAGCCGAGATCCTTTCAGGAAAGGGGAAAGCATTAGCGCAGCGCCTGGCCTCAACCCTGGACAGTACCCTTGGCCACATTCCCGGAGCCCGTGAATACCTCATCTACACACTGGCTCAGTTTCACCTGGCCACGGAATCCCTACCCCGCTCCGTCCTGTACAACAAATACCTGAAAAACCAACCCATTCAGTGGAAGAATGAGGCCTACGGGGCCTTCTTCCGCGACTTTTACGAAGACTTTCTTGTACAGGCTGTCGCCCGCCGCAGCTTTGAGCCCCTAGCAGCTTGGCTCAAAACAGGGGGATCATTCCAGGCGGTGGACTCCGTCATTCGTAATATGCCATTTCTGGAAGATAGTGTTTTGCGCTATCCTGCCTTCATATTGGCCTTGGTAAAGCTCAGCCAACACAAAGATTTCCGAAACGCTCCCCTTCACTTCTATTTGGGCCCTCTTTCCCAGAAATTACCTACATCGCGGGAGGCCCGCTCCTTCCTCCAGGCTGCCAGCAAAGCCCTGTACCGGCCTGATGCGGCCGATTACGAAAATCTTCTTACCCTCCGTCTGAGGGAACCAAGTGGCGGCCTCACTTCGCTTTCCGCCCTGGCCAATAACAGACCTCTGCTGGCCGTCTTTTGCGATCCCTATTCAAAAGCCGACATGAGTAAAATACCTCTGCTTCAGACCTTGGAAAAAAACCTTAAAGGGCGACTTCGTGTAGCAATCGTGCTCCTCGGACCGAATCCTTCGCTTACAGGCTCCTCTATACCTAATCCCCCTGGAGTCTACTATGAAGTGGAGGACCCCGTGTCGCTGAAACCCTTCATGAAAGGCCGCACCTTCACCATGCTGCTCTACGATGCGGCGCTGCGCTTCCTGTCGGCTGACCTACCCCCGCCAGAAGGTCCCATTGAGGAATTCCTACGCAGCCGGCTGAACATTCGCTAAAAATAGAGCATTTATTTTAATGCGTACTGCAATCTTTGCGCCCTGTGACGCCCAATTTCTACAATACGGAGGTCGCTTTTGCCCGACTCAGCAACGCCGACCTTCGCCGCTCCCTCTGGATGTTCCGTTTGCTTTCTTCCCCCACCCTCGTGGACCTTGGGGAGTGGCTGGTGCACAAGGGGCTGCGCTGGGGCCTTCCCGTTAAGCCCCTCATCCGCGCCACGCTATTCCGCCAGTTTGCCGGCGGCGAAACAGCCGAAGAATGTCTCCCCCTCGTGGAAAAACTCTGGCGCTATCGCATCCACGCCATTCTGGATTATTCCGTGGAAGGCCAGAGCACCCACCACGACTTTGACAGCACGGTCCGTGAAATAAAAAAAACCATTGATCTGGCTGCACGCCATCAGGCCATCCCCTTCAGCGTCTTCAAAATGAGCG
>JANWWQ010000029.1 GCA_025055635.1 Flavobacteriales bacterium | reverse complement strand
TGGGAGGTTTAGGGGGCCTAGGCAACCCTGTTAACACCGCTTACGATTGTGATCTTGGAAATCCTGGTCCCGGGGGTAATGGGGGCAAGGGTGGCAACGGGGGGCCCGGCGGAAATGGGGCACCGGGGCTTAGCTACTCTGTATACGAAGATCCAGGCGGGCTACCCTTCGTACAAACCACTATGGCCAGCCCAGTAGAGCCCCATGTGACCGTTTGCGAGATGGGCTGCACCTACTCCGAGGTAAATCTTTCCACTAACGCAGTGGGATTTGTCCAATGGTTTTTTGACGGTGGTACCGTGCCTTCCGTGGCTACAGGTAATAATGTGACCGTTTATTTCACCACCCCTGGTAGGCACACCTTTGTCCTCGTTGTGAATGGATTGCCTTATATTTTCTCAGATTTCATCGGAATTTTCCAGGATGGCCTACCGTACATGCCAGAAATCATTCCGGACACTTCAGAGATCTGCCCTGGGACGACGGTGCAGTTTACCAGCAGTTTCGCAGGTTTGAACTATGACTGGACCTTTCCAGGGAGTTCTCCCCAAGCGCTCAATGGGCCTGGATTACAAACCGTGTCCAGTACCTACGCCAATAGTGGTATCTTCCCTGTTTCTCTTAAAACATTCTCTCAGGTTTGTGGCTGGAGCATTCGGGACACAGCTATTGTAAAGGTGCTGCCCGTTCTTCAGCCGGCGGTTTTGGTAAGTGCTGCCACCTCCTCAGTATGCTTCGGTGAAAGCCTCACCCTGGGGGCTGCGCCAACCCATGGAGGACCTAATCCCACTTATTTCTGGACGGTGAACGGGGCGCCAGCCGGCACAGGCCCTGTCCTCACGCTCAACAACATAACTGCTCCGCAAACGGTGGTTTTGACCATGACTTCTTCTTACACATGTCCCCAAACTAATCCGGTCAATAGCCCGCCCTTCAACATCACAGTGAATAATCCCCCCACCGTGGCGTGTAGCTTCACAGGTAATTACCTTGGTATGCCCACAACCTTTAACGCTGTGGTAAACGGAGGTGCGGCACCTTACACCTACTTCTGGCAATTTGGTGATGGCTCAGGGATCAGCAGTCAGCAAAATCCATTTTACGTCTATCCGGGCACTGGAAGCTACACAGCTACCCTTCAAGTGACCGACGCCAATGGGTGCAAAGCTTCTTGTGCCCTACCTCTGACCATCGTGGTGGCTCCAGAAGTAATTGCTGAGGGCTTAGCCACAGTACTTACTGTGGGCTGCGGCACGGCTACTGTATCATTCACAGATCAAAGCGGCGGCAATCCTATTGGGTGGTTCTGGGATTTTGGTGATGGCAATACCAGCACCCTACAAAACCCTACGCACACCTATACTCAGCCTGGAATTTACAGCGTGATGCTGGTGGCCAATAACGGTGTGAACTATGACACGACCTGGCTTCCCAATGTGGTGAATATTCCTCCTTACCCTGTAGCCGGTATTGACGCAATTCAGAAGGTTGGTTGCGAACCCTTTGAGGTCCAGTTTCAGGATGCTTCCTCCGGGGCTACCACCTGGCTGTGGGACTTTGGAGATGGTAGCCCACCATCCGCCCTACAAAACCCTTCCCATACCTACGCTCAGGCCGGTGTTTATACCGTCACACTTACTGTGACCAATGGAATTGCTGGATGCTCTGATACCCATACAGAAACGAATTACATCCAGGTTTTGGCGGCACCGGATGTCAATTTCACGGTTAACGATTCTGTGATCTGCGCCTGGGACAGGGTACAATTCACAGATCTCACAACCAATGGCCCCGTCACATCATGGCACTGGGATTTTGGAGACGGTACTATCTCTACAGACCCCAATCCCATTCATATTTATGACACACCGGCAGGTGGAGGTTATTGGGTTACACTCACAGTCACAGGACCTGGTCCGGCCTTTTGCCAAAGCACCCTCACCAAACCTTTTTACATCGTAGTACATCCCAAGCCTTCAGCCGATTTCTCTCCAAATTACGCCACTTTGGAATTACCAGAGAACAAAGTTCACTTCACTAATTACAGTAGTGGTTATAATTCCTTGCTCTGGAACTTTAACACAGGTGTTCCTTCAACCGCCACCCATCCTACCGTTGTATTCCCTGATTCAGGGTACTATCCGGTCTGGCTCTACGTGTACACCCAAGAAGGGTGTTCTGATACGGCTTATGGGGAAGTGTTTGTTCAGGAACAACAAATCCTTTATGTGCCCAACACGTTTACTCCCGACGGTGACTATCTGAACGAAAATTTTTCCGTTAAAGGCAAAGGAATTCGGGATCTTGAAATCATGATTTTTAATCGCTGGGGAGAGAAAATCTTCCACGGGCGTGGCTTAGATGCTGCCTGGAATGGGAGTGTGAACAACGTGGGACCCAAATGTCCGCAGGGCACTTATGTGTACAGAATTATTGCCGAATACTACACAGGGAAAAAGGTTTACCTCACAGGTCATGTGCACCTGATCTGGTGATTTTTTTATTCAATTTTTTCACTCTTCTGCCATAAAAGGATATGTGTAATCCCGGGGCGGAATAAAGGTTTCCTTTACGGCCCGGGGCGAAAGCCAGCGGTAAAGGTTAAGTTTACTACCCGCCTTATCATTGGTACCTGAGGCGCGCGCACCGCCAAAGGGCTGTTGGGCCACTATGGCTCCTGTAGGTTTATCATTGATGTAATAATTCCCAGCTGCGTGACGTAAAATCTTATGAGCCAGCTCAATAGCCTTGCGATCTTGAGCAAAAATGGCCCCCGTCAGCCCATAAGGACTTGTATTATCTACTAACCGCAGGGTGTTTTCCCACTCATCATCCTTGTAGACGTAAACCGTCAACACCGGGCCAAATAATTCTTCGCACATGGTTATGTAGTAAGGATCGGAAGTTTCCAGCACAGTGGGTTCTACGAAATAGCCAACGGATTTATCACAGCGGCCTCCGAAAACAATCCGCACTTTGTTAGACTGTCGAGCCGCATCAATGTAGGATTTCAACTTATCAAAACTGGCCTCGTCAATCACTGCATTTATAAAGTTGCGAAAGTCTTCCACCCCTCCCATGCGGATTTCGGAAAGCATTTGGCCCATTGCTTCCCGAATGGCCGGCCATAGGCTTACAGGAATATATGCCCGACTGGCAGCACTGCACTTCTGTCCTTGATACTCAAAGGCTCCTCGCACGAGGGCCACTGCCGCGGCCTGGGGGTCGGCCGAGTGATGCACCACCACGAAATCTTTTCCGCCTGTCTCCCCTACAATGCGGGGATAATTTTTGTAGAGGGCAATATTTTCCCCAATGCGTTTCCAAATTTGTTGGAATACAGAAGTGGAGCCCGTGTAATGGATACCTGCAAAATCCGGATGACTGAGGATGACATCTGCCGCATCAGGCCCTGAAGGATAAATGAGGTTGATAACACCTGGAGGCAAACCTGCGGCCCGGAAAATCTTCATCAAAACGTAAGCGGAATAAATCTGGTTATTGGAAGGCTTCCATACTACCACGTTACCACACATGGCACAGGAAGTGGGAAGATTGCCGGCAATAGCCGTGAAGTTGAAGGGGGTGAGCGCATAGACAAAACCCTCCAGAGGCCTCCATTCCATGCGGTTCCAGTAGCCTGGTGGGGAAAGCGGCTGCTCCCGATAGATTTCATCGAGGAAATACACATTAAACCTTAAAAAATCAATGATTTCACAGGCTGAGTCTATCTCCGCCTGAAAGACATTCTTACTCTGCCCAAGCATTGTGGCGGCGTTGAGCTCATAGCGATAGGGCCCGCTGATTAACTCAGCCATCTTAAGGAAGATGGCAGCTCTGCTTTCCCAAGGCATTTCAGCCCATTCTGAGCGGGCTTTCAGGGCGGCTTCAATAGCTTGCTGTACATGGGCTTTGGTGCTTTTTGTATAATAACCGAGAATGTGGCCATGGTCATGTGGAGGCCTCAGGGCTATTTCCGGCCCTTCATACACTTCTCTATCTCCTATAAACATGGGGATGCGCCGCACTTCAGTCCTCAAGCGGGCTATGGCCTCTTTAAGGGCTCTGCGCTCAGGTGTCCCAGGTGCGTAGGACTTCACAGGCTCGTTGGCTGGTTTGGGAATGCTAGGAACTCCAAACATATTGGGGTTATCTGAGGGGCAAAGGTACACGTCTCCTATAGCTATGTGGCTTTCTCAAAATGGAACATGACTGAAGGTCTAAAGGAATTATATTCCCTGTTTTGATATTTTGGACAATGCCTCCACTTGAAAAAACCTTTGTGACTTGATTATAGTGCCTACTTTAGGTAAGTCATGACTTTTTCTCACCTACGCCAATTATACATGGTGGGTGTCCAGCTGGCTGCGCTTATGATGCCCTTCCATGCCCCTTTTTTAGGAGTGCTGGCTACGGTACTGGTGGCTTTGCTTCTTGTCGGATTTGCCTGGGGTGGTAGGCCTAACCTTCATAATAAGGGCTTATTGGTCCTAGCTTCCTTATGGCTTCTTTATCTCCTTTTCATGTATCAGCTGGTGTATGATGATGGGGCGGGTCTGAGCCAAATTTTGGAAACCCGGGCTGGCCTGTGGGTAGGCCTCCTCATTGTGGCTTCTTTGAATCCTAAATATAACGAAACGAGGCGGGTATACGTGATGTTCCGTTCAGGGCTCGTGGTAAGCCTTTTGGTGTGCCTTGCGGTGGGAATGGTCAGGGCGCTGCTTTCCTCAAATCCTGAAAAACTTACGCACTCTGAATTATCCCTTTTCATGCATCCGGGCTATCTAGCGGCTATGATTTGGGGGGCTATTTGGGCGGAAATTTTTGTTTTTAAAAAACCGTGGAGTCTAGCCTGTAGCCTTTTCTGGATTTTCCTCCTGCTGTTGGCAACCAAAGCTTTTTGGCTGGCTGCAATTATTTTGGCAATTTTAACGCAGCAACAATGGAAGGGAACCCGGACCTCTTGGATTGCTTGCCGAAAAAAAATTCTATTTGCTGGGACGGCCCTACTGCTGTCAAGCGTATTTTTACTGCAGCAACGATTAGGAGAGCTGTGGGCCGAACTACAAGGCCGATGGCCCGAGAAAGAATATCGCAGCTCGGTATTGGTACGGTGGCAGGTGTGGTCGGCCGGGCTAACACTTCTGGGACAATCGGGATGGTGGGGTTTGGGAGAATCTGCTGTGCGGGAAAGACTGAATGGTCTCTACCAGGAAAATGGCTACACTGTCGCTCTGAAAAATCGGTACAATACACATAATCTTTTTTTGGAGGAGGCCCTCCTACATGGAATGCCTGGCTTGCTTTTTGTCCTTGCAATTATTCTAGGACTATGGAAGCCTTTGTGGAGAGATTATGGCCTGAGCAGCCTGGCGCTGTTGGCGGCTTTTGTAAGCTGGGGGCTCACGGAGAGCTTTCTGCAACGCAGCATGGGATGCCTTTGGATAGGATTTCTATGGTCGTTATTAACACGTCTATCCGAAAAAGAATTCCTCAAATATTGAACGGAATTTTGGATTGTTTGCGTTTTTTGTTCATAATGCAGAACGTAGGTGTTTTATGGTTGGGGTGCACTTATTTGGTGAATCTTTGGGCACAACCCTTCCCAAAAGACTACTTTAAGCCCCCTTTGCAGATTCCCCTGGCCATAACAGGTAACTTTGGAGAGTTGCGGGCCACACATTTCCATGCAGGGTTGGATTTTCGCACTCAGAAAGTCACAGGATTACCCGTAGTAGCTAGTGCCGAAGGATACGTGTCGCGAATCACCGTATCCGTCCATGGTTACGGCAAAGCCCTATACATCAACCATCCCAACGGGTTCACTACTGTCTATGCCCATCTGCAAAGATTTTCGCCCCGCTTGGACTCGCTTGTGAAAGCCTTGCAATACAAGAATCGGTTTTACGAGCTTGATATCTGTTTCCCTGAAATCCATGCCCTACGAGTAAAACAAGGTGAAGTGATAGGATATTCTGGCAATACGGGTCACAGCAGTGGTCCCCACCTGCATTTTGAGATCCGCGACAGCCGCACCGATGAACCCATCAATCCTATGCATTTCGGAATTTGTGTGCCTGATCATACACCGCCTGTATTTACCGCTTTGAAAATCACCCCTGAAACTCCTTATACTCTCATTGCCGGCAGGCCTGCTGCTAAATATCTTCCTTTAGAACGCCTGTCCGCCACTCGCTTTAGGGTGCGCAAAAACATCCTCACAGAAGTGGCGGGTCCCGTGGCTTTCTCCATACAGGCTTATGATAGGGAAGATAGGGGCATTTCCGATAACGCGGTGTATTCCCTGGAAATCCTCGTGGATGATTCGCTCATTTTTTCTCTCCGATTTGATAAATTTTCTTTTGAAGAATCCAGCTACGTACGCGCCCACTGTGACCTTCAGGAAAAAGGTGCCCATTATCATCATTGCAGGTTATTGCCCTTTGATGATAATCAGATTTATGGTTCTTCCCGAAAAACGGGAATATTCACCCCCAGACCCGGAACAATTCATCGGGTAGTAGTGAGGGCCTCTGATTTTACCGGCAATTCATCCGAACTAACCTTTCACGTACGTGGAGCGCCAGCCAATCTCTCGGTCGTCAGGGCCATGCCGCCAGGGACAGTGCAAGTGATCCATGGCAAGACAGAGGCCCGTTTCCATGCTGAAACCCTGCGGCTCTACTTTCCGGAAAACAGTGTATTTGACACCCTTTTTCTATTCGTCTCAAAAAGTGATAAAAAAAATCCCTTTGGGTATGCCACGTACAAGTTAGGTCCCCCCCATACACCCCTAAAAAAGAAATTCACTCTGGGCATCCGCTACGAACCGGGACCCATACCTCCTGAACGCTTTTGCATAGTAAGAGGCCAAAGGTTTTTACCCACTAAGTACGAGGACGGATTCTTGACCACCCAAAGCCGTCAGTTTGGGGAATTCACTGTGAAAGCTGATACCACGCGGCCTGAAGTCCGTTTCCTTTTCTCCTCATGCCAGGACCTTACTGGTTTCCCATACCTTCAGGCCAAGGTGTACGACGAAGAGAGTGGAGTGCGCTTCTGGTACGCAGAACTGAACGGCAACTTTATCCTTTTTGAGTATGATTACAAAGACCGTCTGATGATGGCTGAAATGCCCTTCCTGGGCCAGGGCGATCACGTTCTTGACCTATGGGTGATGGATAATGCCGGCAATATAGCCTACGCCCGGGAATACTTCCGTACCTCTCTCTCCAGCGGCCGATACTAAAACCGGAAGGATTAAAAGAAGTTTCGCAAAAGGAAAAAAGCCACACTGCAAAAAAGCATAAGAGTGTGAAAAAATATAATGGTAGTTTATATGGAACTTAATTTAGTATATGCTTGGATCCTGATTCAAATCGATCCTTAAGAAACCATTTTTTAATTCAAATGAAAGTGAAAAATAAGTATCTTTCTCCACAGTATTCACATTTATGAGTGTGGGACATCACGCTTGGTCATTAGACTTTAGTGACCAACCAGGATAGATCTAAATAAAATCCTAACTTTCCTAGTTTAAAGATGAAATCTAATCAGCCTGTGAAAGAAATTCCGGAAGATACACTCAGGGATAAAGGTTTGCGACGTAAGCTTGTGCGCGAACTGGAAACCAAGGGAATACGAGATAAAGCCGTTCTGGAAGCCCTGATGGCTGTGCCTCGGCATGTATTCGTGGATTCGGCATTTCGGGAATGGGCTTATACCGACCAGGCCTTGCGCATAGCTTATGACCAGACCATTTCGCAGCCTTACACTGTGGCCTTCATGACCGAACAGCTTCAGGTGCGCCGCTACGATAAAGTGCTAGAAATTGGAACCGGCAGCGGCTACCAAGCGGCCGTGCTGGCAGCCATGGGCGCACGGGTCTATACCATTGAGCGAATCCGCGGACTCCACCAAACAGCCCAGCTGGTGCTGCAAAAGCTGGGCTTTCATGTCCGTTTCTTCTACGGCGATGGCTATAAAGGATTACCGGCTTTCGCTCCTTTTGACAAAATCATTGTCACGGCAGCCGCCCCCGAAATCCCTCCTGCTCTGATAGAACAGCTTAAACCGGGAGGACGCATGGTGATACCTGTGGGCGAAGGCGACCTTCAGGAAATGGTGCTGCTCACAAAATCCAATGAAGGAGAAGTACAGAGGAAAACCTTAGGGCCATTTCGCTTTGTGCCAATGTTGGAAAACAAAATCTAAGGACATGGCGCGCCGATGGCTCTTCGCTGCGGGATGCCTGGGGCTAATAACCCCTGCTTGCGAAAAAGGAGGCAACTGCTTCCGCCGGGAAGGGCCCGTGGGCGACGAAACCCGGCTCCAAGGGCGATTTTTTCAAAATCTTTCTGTGAACAATCACCTGCACGTGTACATCGTCCCCCATCAGGAAAACCGCGTGGTGGTGACGGCCGGTGCCCATCTACGCAATCTCATAAAAACGGAATTACCTGAAGGCAGTGATCAACTTAATCTAAGCAATAAGAATACCTGTCTGTGGTTTGGTAAATACAAAGCTACTTTCCGCTGCACGGTTTACGTACCTAATTTATGGTATGTGCGACTGGCAAATTATGGAGATGTGATACTGCTTGATACCCTGCGGACACCTTATTTTTCTACGACCTGTGATCTCTCAGCAGGGGACGTACGATACCTTGTTAATAATGATCATTTTCTCTGGATACAAAACTCTGGCGTGACCAACTTACATGCCGCCGGTCGTTGCGGGCACTTTTTCCTTTACCTTAAAGACCGAGGTCATGTATACTGTGAAAATTTAATTGCCCGGACAGCCTATGTATTCACAGAAGGAGCAGGGCCTGTTCATCTGCACGTCACCGACACCCTGACTCTGCTCCTGGATGGCCTCGGTGATGTGTATGTACACGGCCATCCTCATGTGAACCTCTTGAGCCATACCGGAAAGGGAAAACTCATTATGGTGCCTTAAAGAAATATTTATAAATTTTAACTCTTAAAAAATCTTAAAATAAAGTTGAACTAGAAACCGATGAACTTCCCACATTTACCTGCCGTATTCTTTAACATTTAGGTTTCCTCTCTTTTTGCTGTATTCTTTACCGAATTTCATGCGCTTGCTTTCCTGCACTTTTCTGCTGGGGGCCTTTCCCCTAACAAAGTTGGGGCACCTAACACCGCCGGCATTGTTTTTCGTATTAACAAACCGGAGATTTAAAACGGCCTTGAAAAAATACCACCCATCTGGAGAGTGGGGATTCCCTCTCTGACTTACACCGTCAAGACGATCACTGAAGGTGAATGTGTAGCCCCCTTCCAATGAGAGGGACCACCGCGGATGCCACCAGTATTCCCCGCCAAGCCCCACTGGCAAGGCGAGGGCGGCTCGAGCTCCAGGTTCGTACCCCACGCCTGAGGTAAAATTAGGAAAAGTACGCACCACTCCCACACCGGCCAAAACAAAAGCACTCCAGGGGGATACGGGCTCAGGCAGCAAATCGGCTTTGAAACCCCGCTTGGGCAGACTCTTATCAGGTAAAAAATACCCTTCCCCCTGAAGACCAGCCATCATAAATGGGGCTTCCACAGAAATTTGACGGTCACGGTTGGCGGCATGCGTACTGAAGCGATCACTGCCACTGAGCCACCCGCTACTCAAATACATTTTTCCAGAAAACCATCGGCTTACCTTGTACCGGGCTCCCACATCCAGGGTTCCGCGAATGGCAGGTAGATTCATATCTCTGAAACGGCGGCTCGCGTTGCCAGGCGTGCCTCCAAGGTCCCCCATCAAAAGGGTAGGACCCAGCCCCATACTCACCTGAAAGCGGCTCAGAAACGGCGTGCGGGGTTTTTCGGATTGCGCCCTTCCTGGGCTAAACTTCAAAAGAAAAATTCCTGAAAGTACTACTAAAAATTTGCCCCCTATTCGGAGTTTCATCGTTTTCAGAATTTCACAAAGCGGGCGGTCTGCACGGAGGAAGCAGACCGGCACTGCATCACGTAAATACCTGAAGGCCAGGACGAGATATCCACCGTCAGGGCACCGCTTGTACGGATGGTTTCCTCCATCACCAATTGTCCGGCTGCGTTCAGAACAGTTAGCGTGCAACCCGGTGTCAGGTGGTGGAATATCACATGGTCCCGGGCGGGATTAGGAACCACGAATAGCGCCTGTTCTAAGGACTCTTCTATGGCTAAGTGCGGGTTATGAATGGCCGTGTCGCGGGCCGCAATCCAGTTGGGCTTGTCCACTTCCACATATTGGGGATTAAAACCCAAGGGAAATGAAAACTGGGTCACGGGGCCCACCACCGGCACACGTACCAGCGTATCGTTCCCTGAACCTGCAATATAAACTGGCACAGGCACTGTGAATAAGGGAGTGATCGAAGGCATACTGGTACTTTGGGTGAGCTTTCCTACAAAAAGCCCACTGCTATAATCCCATTCCAAAGTGTAAATGGGGTAGCCTTCACCGTAATACCATTGATTGAAATATTCGTCTAAATCCATGCCCGTCACCTCTTCCATGGCATCTCGGAAGTCAGCCCCCGAGGCTGTCTTGAATGCGTGTTTCTGGAGATAGTGGCGCAAACCCGCGAAAAAAAGGCTGTCATTATGAATGAGCCAACGTAAGGTGTGGATGATGAAAGCCCCTTTGTAGTAGGTGAGGCGGCTGCTGAATATGCGGCCGATGTCGGTGGTGTCGTCCACGTACACACTACCGCCGGGCTCGCTGATAACCGCTTCTTCCAGTCCATTCAGATCGTCATCCACCCAGGCTGTATCCAATGTTTGCAGGCACAAACTGGTGCCGTATGTGGCGAAACCCTCGTTCACCCATATATCACGCCAGGAAGAACAGGTGACATAGTTTCCGAACCACTGGTGGGCCAGTTCATGGGAGGTAATCGTAAATCCGAAGGTTCCCTGGGTGGTCATAGTCTGGTGTTCCATACCCCCGCCCAGCGGAGCCATGCAATGACCGTATTTCTCTGCAGGAAATGGATAAGGGCCGAAAAAATGGGCAAAAGTCTCCATAAAATCCGCGGTGCGGTCAATATCATCCTGCCAGTAAGGCAAAGTTTGGGGATTATCATATACATAGTTGAGAATTGTAATAGGAGGACCATTAGGCTGATTGGCTACGATCACATAAGGCACGTAGCGCGCCACAGCGGCTGAAATGAGGTAATACGCGATGGGATATCTATGGCTCCAGTGGTAGGCCTTGCGCTGACCCGGAAGCGTAGTTTGGGACACCAGCAAACCGTTAGATCCGGCGCGTAAAGTATCGGCTGTGATAATAATGATGTCAACACTATCAATTTTATCATTAAGCGATTGTTTGCAGGGCCACCAGTGGTAGGCGGCGTAAGGCTGGCTGAGGGTCCAGACAACATGGTTGCCCCAGGTAGGGGAAGTACCGGCATTAATTCCGGCTCCGATTGCCGAACCACCAGAGGCCGGTGGCTGTCCATGGTAAAAAATGTCCATTTGAAATGTATCCCCTGTCGACAGTGTAATCGGAAGGGTGCAGTGACGTACTGGACCCAACGCCGTCACCGGTACAGGAAATCCGTTAAAAAAGACTGAATCCACAGAGAGATTCTCGTGGAGCTCAAATTCAAAAACGTCCAGCAGGGGAGCCACTACTTTAGCAATGGTGGTTACGCGGCCCCATGGAATGTAGGTGGAGGTGTTGGAAAGTTCTAATTCTAGGCGGTGGTAGAGCACATCATAGCTATCGCTAAGCAAACTTTTTTCCTGGGGTGCATGCAACCGCCCAGTCAAACACCGCATTTTGACTGCGGAACAAGAGGCTACCCCTTCATGAAGGCAAACACCCTTTTGGCAATAGACAGGGGCAACCCCGAAAACTCCTATAAACCATAAGAAACGCCTCATTTTTATATTCACTATAAAATTACAAACTCGGTGCGGCGATTCTTTGCCCGCCCTTCAGCGGTGTCGTTATTAGCTATAGGACGGCTTTCACCAAATCCATCATAGCTCAGCCTGCCGGGATCAATACCTTGTTCCAGCAGGGCTTCGTACACCGCTCGGGCCCGTTGCCGCGAAAGGGTGAGATTGTCGGCATCGTTGCCTATGTTGTCGGTATGTCCATGAATGGCCACCCTTAGATCTGGATGCTCTTTGAGAAATTCTGCAAAAGCCTTAATGGTAATGAGCGCCTTAGGATTGAGCACAGCAGAATTAAAATCAAAGTAGATATCGTTGAGGCGGTAAGCCTGGCCCTTGCGGAGCTCTTTTTGTTCCAAACGGACAGTAGTGGCCAGAGGAGTAGTGTCGGTGGCGGCAATGAGTTGGGAACTAAAGGCGGCACCTGGCTTTCGGAGTGTGAGCAGATAATCGTCATCGGCTCTTACCACTGTTACGAAACCGCCGTCCTCGTGATCCACCCGGATGACAGACGATTCGCGGGTGCGCACATTTTTAACCACAATTTCGCCATCGGGCTCCCCTTGTTCTGCTTCCAGACGGCCTTTAATGAGGCGTACCTTTTCTGGCCGGGCGGCCTCATAAAGCGTAAAGGTGAAGATATCCCGGCCTCCCCGTCCCCCAGCTAACTTATCGGAAGTGAAAAAGGCCCGCGTGCCATCCAGACTGACAAAGAATCCCAATTCATCCCCTTCTGTATTTATTGGAGAACCAATATTCACAGGCGGACTCCACTGATTATTGGCGTCCAGCCGACTGTAAAAAATATCATAGCCTCCCAGACCCTTATGGCCTTTAGAACTAAAGTAGAGTGTGCGACCATCCGTATGCAGAAAGGGCATTAGGTCGTTTTCAGGACTATTGATCACGGGTCCCATATTAACCGGGGTTTCCCAGGTACCATCGGGTCGGCGGCGACTCATCCACAGATCAGCGCCTCCCAGGCCACCCTTGCGGGTGGAAGAAAAAATCATCAGTTGGCCATCAAAGCTCAAAGTGGGCTGTGAATCCCAAGCATCCGAGTTGATGCCCGGAGGCCGGTTAATCACATCCCAACCGAGGCCATCGCGCTTGGTATAATAAATGTCACACTTGGAAATATCATTGTTTTCGCACATCACAAAATACAGGTATTTCTGGTCGGCGGTCATGAAAGAAGCCCCGTTGTTGAAGACGGTGTTAAAAGGCGGAGGCATGGGAGTGCCGCGGTCAAAATGCCAATTATTGTTTATTGCTTGCATAAAAACTTCCTTATAGCCCACCGCGGTCCCAGGCGCAGGCACTTTCCTCGTGAAGAACATCACAGAATTATCAGGGGAAAGCATAGCCAGGTACTCATCCTCAGGTGTACAGATATCATCCACGGGCCGCGGGTCAAAGGTCACTTGCTTGGATAGGAGCTCCACCATGTCCTCGGCCTGTTTGAGGAGCCGCTGAGCTTCAAAATAATCCTTATCATCCAAAAAGGCCTTTTCTCCCTTGTAACTAACCACTTTACGCAACATCTCTATACTTTCTCGATAACGCCCTTCACCATAATAAATACTACCCAGCCAGTAATAAGTGTAGGGCGAATAATCTGGACACAAACGCAAAACCTTTTCAAAACGGTATTTGGCCAGCCGCGCCTCCTGTTCGCGTACGTAAATCAGACCCAACTGAAAATGGGCCTCATAGCAGTCGTCGTTTAGCTTACAGGCCTCGGCCAATAGCTTCTTCCGCTCCAGCCCTTTTTCTTTCATGGCTTTTTCGTAAAGGCGGAGTGCCTGCGGATTATCCGAAGGCTCACAGGCCGTGCGGTCAAAGGGTTCTCGCTGCCCTGTTTGCCCACGGACCTCCGAGAGACAGTATATCCAAACAGGCAGGGCAAATGCCCATTTTAAAAAGGGGAAGGGGCGCAGCATGCTTCTTAGTAGCATAACTGGACTGCAATAGTAAACGGAAAAAAGGGAAAGCTGTTGTTGAAATTTTCTTAAAGATAAAGAAAGCTTACTCTAAGCTTACTCTACTTTTGGAATATTAATTTCATTTGGCTATCTATTTTTGGTTTTAGTATTTAATGATTATGTTTATCCCCAATTTTTTCGGTCTTTTTAAGAGATTTTGTGCTTATTACAAAATTAAGCCAATTCTTCAGTAGCGAATTCTTAAGTCCATTGCATCTGAGAATAATGTTGTGTAGGCTTAATAAAGTTTCCTACTCGTTTGGGAAAGAATTGCTTTCACTGTATCATCTTACAAAGCTTCTTGAAATATAAATAAACATAGTCTACATTTTTATGTTGAATAATAAAATTTAAGAATTATTGCCTTAATAATACATTTATTTAGGTTTTTATATTATATCTAAATCTATCGCACAACTTTTTGGGTAATCATGTCTTAAAAGAAATTGATACAAATAATAAATAATATCTTAGGTTTGACTTTTAATCAGGGATATCATTCAAATAAACATTAATTTATACCTAAAATTCCGATAGTTTCGCTTTTATCCTACAACCTTTAAGAATGGAGGAATATTCTCCCCATTACAACACTTAGCAACCATGGGAGAGGGATGCGGAGGGCGGCTCCTTCGGCTCCGCTCAGGAGCCGAGAGCCTGCACTGCCCTGGCCGCAGCCCTTAAGGCTTCGGCCAAGTATTGCCGAAGCGCACGCGGAGCCCGGAGCAGCCCGCCCCTTGGGGCCGGCGACAATCGCCAGCCGCATGGAGCAGAGGCCGACCCACAGGCCACCAGCCCCAGGGAGCACGCCCAGAAGAAAATGAATATAAGAAAATTGTCAGAAAAATTTGGAAGTTTAAAACAGCCGCTATTTTTGTTGGCCGTTAAACGTCATCAACATGAAACAATTTATTGCTGCCTGCGTGATTGCCTGTGGCCTAAATATTTCGCTTGCGGCCTTTGCTGAAGGACCAGACACGGCTAAGAGCGCTTCCAAGGATACCGCAGCCGTGACGAGCGCCAATCCCGATACTGCCGGAGTGGCGGGTACTGGCACCCCGGAGCCTCCTAAGCAAACGGTGCACCAGAGCATCAAGCGTTACTTCGTGGAAGGGGGTCCTGAATTCATGGCCTTGGTGGTATTGGCCTTAGTAATAGGATTGGCTGTGGCCATTGAAAGAATAATCTACTTAAACCTTTCTTCATCCAATTGGAGTAAGCTGGTGGATGACGTGGACCAGGCCTTGAAATCGGGAGGCATAGAAGCAGCGAAGAAAGTGTGCAGCAACACCCCCGGACCCATCGCTGGAGTGTTTTATGAAGGCCTCTCACGCGCTGATGAAGGCATTGACATTGTGGAAAAAACTATTATATCATATGGCGCTGTAGAAACCGGAAAACTTGAACGGGGACTGCCCTGGCTTTCGCTGATGATTGCCCTGGCGCCCATGCTTGGCTTTTTGGGAACGGTGGTGGGGATGATCCAGGCCTTTGATGCCATTGCCCTCGCCGGCGACATTAGCCCCAATGTGGTGGCCGGCGGTATCAAAGTGGCCCTAATTACGACCGTTGGTGGTCTGATCGTAGCGATTATTCTGCAGGTTTTTTACAACTACATTTTATCTAAAATTGAATCGCTTGTGGGCGACATGGAAGAAGCTTCCATATCCCTGGTGGATGTGCTGGTGAAAAACGGTATGAAAAGCAGCCGTTGAAAGAACGCAAACATTTAGGTCATGAATGATAAAAGTATTCGGATTATTTCGTTAGGGGCTGGGTTGATAGTCGGTGGCCTAGGTTTGCTATTGGTGGTACTTACACTGGCTTCGCTCCCCAATACGGCCGGCCTTGACGACGTAATGAAGAATAAAAAAATTATGGACACAGTGGATGCCTTCCTGAACGGATTTTTTTACCTAACCTACTTGGCCATATTGGCTTGTGCCGGTCTGGCGATTTTCTTTGGGGTGTTGAAAGCTGCGAAGAATCCGGCAAAAGCTAAAGGCTCCCTCATTGGCATCGTGGCGCTGGCTCTGGTTTTTGCCATAGGCTGGGCCCTGGCTGATGATACGATTTATTGGGTAGGTAAAAGACCTGACGAAATAGCTAAGCTGAATGAGGAAATTTCATCCACGGCCCGGCGCTTTTCTGGGATGGCCGTCAATGCCATGTACATTCTGATGCTGTTGGCCGTGCTCTCGCTTTTGGGCGGCGAAGTATACCGCTTGGTGAAAACCCGGCGTTAATTTGAAACATGGCTCGGCGCAAACGACGCGAATTGCAGGAAATCAACGCCAGCTCAATGGCTGACATTGCCTTCCTGCTGTTGGTGTTTTTCCTGGTCACCACCACCTTTGACAGCGATTACGGCATACAGCGCCGGCTCCCTGAAAAAAGGAAGGACGAGCCCGTTGTCAAGGAAACCAAGCGGCGCAACGCCTTTGTGATCCTGGTAAACCGGGAGGACCGTATCCTGGTAAATGGCGAAGAAGGTGATATCCGCAAGCTGAAAGAAGACGTAATTGAATTTATTTTGAACCCCCAGAACAAGGAAAATCTTTCGGAGAAAAAGCTCTTTAAGTCCAAGTATTTTGGGGATGTGATGGTTTCCAAGGGCGTGGTGGTGCTGCAGAATGACCGGGGCACCAGTTACAAGCGCTACATTCAGGTACAGAACGAGCTGGCGAAGGCCTTTCAGGAAATGCGCAACCAGATCGCCCGAGAACGTTTTAACACCACCTATGACCAACTGAAATACTTGGCTGAACGAGCCGATGAAGACGCCATGAAAAAAGTGGAAGCCATTGAGGAAATATTGCCGTTGAGCATCTCGGAAGCCCAGCCAAAGAACGTCGGAGGTAACTAAGGTTTAACAGTGATGATACGCACCAAGAAAAAGAAAACCACACCTGCTATCTCCACGGCCTCGCTGCCTGACATTGTATTCATGCTGCTGTTTTTCTTTATGGTGGCCACAAAAATGAAGGAAATCACCCTGAAAGTAGAAGTCCGTAAACCTAAAGCCTCAGCGGCCACAAAGATTTATGACAAGTCCACATTGCGCAGCGTGTACATCGGAAGGCCCACGGCCGACCTGGTGCCTTTATATGGTACTCAGCCGCGGCTGCAAATCAACGATTACATAGCCGATATTCCTGACCTGGATGCGGCTGTGAATGACTGGCGTAATGAAATTAATGAAGCCGAGCGGCTGAAATTGACCATTTCGCTCAAAGTGGATGAAAGCACCAAGATGGGCATCGTCAGCGATGTCAAAGAGAGACTGCGCGACCTTGTCGCGTTGAAAATTTCTTACGCAGCCCTAAAAACTACTGAGACGGCCGAGGAATATTAAGATCATAATTACAGCCATTTTGGCCTGTTTTTTTCAGTTTTACCTTCAGAAGATGAGAAGGAAGAGGGCCTTCCTGTATTCATTAGGCTTGGGGATGTTGGTTTCCGCTCTGAGTGGCTGGCCGGCCGTCACAGCTGCTCAATCTTGCCCTGAAGGATATTCATTTCCCATCACGCGTTTCAGAAGGGAGATTAGGGATCTGCAAATAAAATATGCACGCATTCCCAAGGGTGCTGTTGTTTTTTACGGAAGTTCCAGCATCCGGAGATGGGGAACACTCAGGACGGATTTCGCACCCCTTCCAGTGGTGAACTGTGGGTTTGGAGGGGCTACTCTGAAGGAAATGAATTATTACTTCCGACAACTGATTGCCCCTCTTAAGCCCTCCATACTGGTGGCATACGGAGGAGAGAACGACCTGGCCCATCCCTTGTACTGTCTCGACTCGGTGCAAGCCCGTTTTAGACAGTTTCTGAGGCTTTGTGATGCTTACTTGCCCCCTCAGTGTCCTGTAGTCTTTGTGCTGATAAAAAATTCTCCCAAGAGAGCTGCCTTTAGGTCCCAGTTTGAAGAGTTTAATGCCTGGGTGAAACAGGAAGCCGTCAATCATCCAAGGCTCTACCTTTTTGATGGTGACAAGGTCCTGCAAGCTCCGGATGGAGGTAATTCCCACCTTGTGTATGGTCCCGACAGCCTGCACTTAGGCCCTGAGGGTTATCGCCGGTGGACGGAAGGTCTCAAGCCCTTGCTCCTTAGGCTTTATGCGTCAGCGGAAGTGCCGGCGAAACCATGAGGTATTGGGAACTGGTATAGGGCGTATTGTTGCTGTTGCCACCGGCTTGAAGCCAAGACCTGCGCTGGCACCCTTGAAAAGTTTTCCATCACTTGAATGATCTGGGCTCAGTGGCCCCGGAAAAGGGCCTTATACCGGAGAGTTCAAGGCAAGGTCTGTCCTCAGCATCATGTTCCCTTTGCTTGGAAAATTACGGAGCTTATGCTGCTTGCTCGCTATTTCGCAGCTCCACAACCTAGAGTATTGCAAAGGCTGGCAGGATTCCATGCGAGGGGAATCCTCGTATTGTGCCTCTTCAGAGGGTTAATCAAACAATACGAAAATGACGGGTGCCATTTCGTACTTGTTTGATCCCTTGCATGAACCCATTCCCTTGGGTTTTAGCCTTTTTGCTGAGCGACCTGAACAAAGGATACATGCTTATAAGGAACGCGTAGGTCCAGCAGAGTTGTGGGCATGTTACCAGCCAGAGCCCGGGTGTATGGATTACATGCTGGTCCGGCTTACGATGAGTGCATTTGGGTTGTTCCTTCATTCCAAGCCTTGCAACGGCAGCTGAAGGATGCCGGTAAGCACCTGTCCCAGGCTCTGGCCCACGTGGTGTAGGGGCCCTGAGAACCTAAGAAATTTAATACTTCTGAGCAAGACCCTGCGACTTCATAAGCCTTTGGATATGAGGCTCGTCCTGGAGTATGCGCTCAATTGTTGTTCCGAATGTTCCGCCCAAACGTCAATAACAGAACCTCCGACAAAGGAAATTACTACTCAGCCTGAACCGCTGCCCCTTTGTCTGAGGGTAGCAAACGAGGCCCTTCCTCTGTCTGAATCTTTTCAGCTCACATTGAATCCCCATTGGCTCACACCCTGCCTGGAACCTAACGGAACACATCCTGTGCACTTTCGGATATCTTCCCGCTGTGGAGAAACCCTTATAAAAGCATTTCCCCTGGTCTTCCAGCGCTCTGATGGCGTTCTGAGGGTTCAAAGGGCCGCAGATGAATTATTTCTGTCCGCCCCAACCCAAGCAAAGCAAGCATTCTACCACAACGTGAACCGCGGTGAAAGCCTTACCATATGGTTAGAAGGTATGACCTCAGCATCAAGCAGTTGCAAGCGATTCCCCCCTCCCTTCCGAGCCCCTGGAACCTGGTCAAAAACACAGGGTTAAGCCTACTCCACCTGTATCTTCCATCCCTTTTTCTATTGCTCTTAAGGATAGGCAGCGGGGAGCTGAAGTCCTGGATCCCCCGAAATACCACCGTCCATATCCCAGTCATACCGGAATTTCCATCCTCAGCATAAAAGAGCTTTCCAAGTTCACATCGTAAAATCGGGGGAAACACTGGTTACTATAGCCCGACGCTACAAAGTCCCCGTAGCGGCTATTCGGAAAATCAATCGGCTTAAGGGAGACCTCATAAAGGCTGGTCAAAGGCTTCGGATTCCCCGAATCGCTCCCTAAGACCTGTCCCCCCTGGGTGAGAATAGATTTTGGAATCTGGAAATATTTTATAGGCCTATTCCCCAAAAGAAAACCTTAGTTTCGCTGCTTGAAAAGGCAGAGGCATGATTATCCACAGGCATGCGATAAAGCCTTACGTAGTTTTTGTATCCATCACAAATTTGTTTTACTCAAATGAGCCGTAAAATCCACAATTTCTCAGCAGGCCCAGCTGTTTTGCCTCCTGAGGTATTGGAAAAAGCCGCCGCCGCTGTCCGGGAGTTTGACGGGATGGGGCTTTCGCTGCTGGAGATCTCGCACCGGAGTAAAAACTTTGAACGCGTGATGGAAGAAGCACGGGCCCTGGCCCTTTCCCTAGCCGGCCTGGACGACCGCTATGATGCTTTGTTTTTGCAGGGGGGGGCCAGTCTCCAATTTCATCAGGTCCCCCTGAATCTCTTACGACCAGAAGGAAAAGCCGGTTATGTAATCACCGGTGAGTGGGCTACTCGTGCCCACCGGGAGGCTTCCATCCTAGGAAACACCGTGGTAGTTGCTTCCTCTGAAGAAGGACGATTCAGTTACATTCCCAAAAATTATCCTATCCCCGAAGATTTGGACTACCTACATTTGACAAGCAACAATACCATATATGGCACTCAATACCACAGTTTTCCGGAGGCTCCCGTACCCCTGGTGTGTGATATGAGCTCAGATATTTTTTCTCGGCCGGTGGATTTCAGCCGCTTTGCACTGGTGTATGCGGGGGCTCAGAAAAACATAGGACCTGCCGGCGTGACTTTGGTGATTTTGCGCAAAGACATCGTGGGTCGTTCAGGTCGCCGGCTGCCCGTTATCCTGGATTATGCCACCCACATCAAACATGGAAGTATGTACAACACGCCGTCTGTTTTCGCGGTGTATGTGACCAAGCTCACGCTGGAATGGATCCGCGACAATGGCGGCTTGGCAGGCATGGAACGCCGTAACCGTGAAAAACAGCAATTATTTTACTCCACGTTGGACCAATGTACCATCTTTGAAGGTACCGCCCGCCCCGAAGATCGTTCGTGGATGAACGCCACGTTTGTCTTGCGTCGTCCTGAGTTGCAAGAGGAATTTGAAAACCTACTTAAGGAAGGAGGGATCAGCCAGTTGAAAGGCCACCGCAGTGTCGGAGGCTACCGGGCTAGTATGTACAATGCTTTACCCATAGAAAGTGTGAAAGCCCTCACTGACATCATGCTATATCTAAATTCCAAATACGCCTAATACCATGAAAACCGTGTTGGCTAATGATGGGATTGATATTCAAGGCCGCCAAATTTTGGAAGAGGGTGGTTTTACCGTCTGGGATACGAAGGTGCCTCAGGATGAATTAGCTGATTTTATTAATTCCCACGGTGTGGATGTGCTTCTGGTTCGCAGTGCTACTCAAGTGCGCCGGAACCTCATTGAAGCTTGTCCAAGCCTGAAAATTGTGGGCAGGGCCGGCGTGGGTGTGGACAACATAGACGTTGAGTTTGCCCGCTCCCGGAATATCGTTGTGCTCAATACACCCGGGGCTTCCGCCCAATCGGTGGCCGAATTGGTCTTCGCCCACATGTTCACGCTGGCCCGTAGGCTGCAGCAAAGCAATCGCCAAATGCCCGTGAATGGTCATTCAGATTTTAATGCCCTTAAAAAACGTTATTCGGATGGAATAGAACTAAAAGGCCGTACGCTGGGCATCATTGGATTTGGCCGCATCGGTCAGGCTGTGGCCACCATGGCTCTTGGTCTAGGCATGCGTATTATTCCTCATGATCCCCTGGTTCCCAAAGCTGTATTGGAATTAGATTTTTTGCATGGGAGTAACGGTCGTTTGAAAATTGAACTGGAGTGCCAGACTTTGGAACGACTTCTCAGTGAATCAGATTTTGTAACGCTTCACATACCCCGTCAGCCTGATGGGCGTTCTGTACTGGGTCGCCCTGAACTCATGCGCATGAAGCGGGGCTCATATCTTATCAATACTTCTCGCGGAGGCTTGGTGGATGAGTTAGCCCTTCTGGACTTGTTGAATAGTGGACACCTGGCGGGAGCCGGCTTGGATGTGTTTGACAACGAACCCTCTCCCCTCCCTGAGCTTTTGCGACATCCACTTATTTCTGTGAGCCCCCACATCGGCGGCTCTACGCGAGAGGCCCAGAATCGCATAGGAGTGGAGCTGGCCCGGCGTGTCCTAGAAGTGTATGGCGGCTAAAAGACCATGCCTCGCTTCACTCCTATCCAACCTTTTCTGCCCGCGCAACCCTGGCAAGCTTGCCTTCCTATAGGAGGCTACAATACCAGGCAATTAGAGAATATCCGTCACCATCAGCCCAATTCTTTTCTTAACGTAGTTTTTCCAGAGGGCACTTCTAAATCCCGTCCTGACTGGCACCTTAGCCGAAAGGCATGGGAGCAGTTTGTGTACCATGAACTTTATAAACCCTTTTCTCAACCAGCTTTTTTTTTGTATTACCAGCAAGACCAAGACCGGGAGTTTACGGGACTTATCGGAGCAGCTTCCACAAAGGATTTTGAGCAGGGCTGCATTCGGAAACATGAGAATACACTAAAGTTGAAAGAAAAAACCCTGTTAAATTATCTACAAATCCTTCGCATACAGGCAGAGCCGGTTTACCTGCTCTTTGATGACGATGCGGATTGGGCTGTTTTGATGGCTGAACTCCATGGCTTACCCCCTCTGGTGGATTTTTCCGACTCTTTGGGCCGCCGACATACCCTTAAACCAGTCTTGGATTGCCAATTACAGGAAAAAATAGTTCAATATTTCCACCGAAAAGAGGCTTTTTATGTGGCTGACGGCCACCACCGCTGTGCAGCCTCTGCCCTGTATGGACGTCAGTTTCAGCATGAGGGCTCTGCAGAGTTACTTCTTGCAGCCTTGCTGCCCATGAGTTCCGCCATTCTAGAACCCTTTAGCAGGCTCGTAGCACATTACAATGGCTTGCCTGACAAGGACGAAATTTTCCGCAAACTGGCCCTACATTTCTTCATACTAGAAATTGGTCCTGATCAGATTGATAAAACCTATGCGGCCCTCTTTATCAATAATTGCTGGTATGCTATGCAACCCAAAGAAAATCCAGAAAAATATTTTGGCCTGATGGGGCGGATTCCCCCCTTCGTCCTAAACGAACTGGTATTTCAACCCATCTTTGAAATCAGCGACTTCCGCAGCGACAAAAGGCTGCGTTATGTGGGCGGCCGGCCCAATCCAGCCGCTTTGGCCCACGAAGTGCATCAAGACAGGGCAGCTTTAGCCGTCACCATGCAATCGGTGAAAAAAGAAGACTTTCGTGCTGTGGCCGATAATTATTTGTCCATGCCCCCAAAAAGTACATGGTTCTTACCTAAGTTCTTGACTGGGCTGACAGTGCTAGAGTATCATTAGGTAATTTTTAAATTTTTAATAATTAAAAAATGAGATAGGTCTTTTAGATTTGGATTTAAAATATAATAAAGGATTAATAATTTGACCCTTCAATCTTTTAAATTTTGCAACCTTATTCTCCCGTACTTTCTCTATTTTTATTGAAGGTCTGATGACGAGATTTATTCATAGGATTGGCGGAATAATTTTATTTTTAGGTATTACCGTACCTACCGCAGCGCAGGTTTTGTTCGCTGATAATTATCCAATCTACATTTCCCCCGGAGCCGTCTTGCACGTGAATGGCGGTATTCGCCTTGCTAATGGTGCCAGTTTGGAGAACAATGGCACTATTGTTACCACCAAAAACAGCACCCTTCCAGCCGCTGGTAATTTTGAAATACTTAGTTTTTCTCTTGCCCAAGGCAATGGCACCTACCGGGTGGAACAGGATTGGGTGAACGATGGTACTTTTCAGGGAGGAGCAAGTACTGTGGAGCTTTATGGAAATACTGAACAATTCATTCAGTCCAACAATGCTACGGTTACCATATTCAATAATCTGGTTCTCACGGGTTCCGGTTTAGGGGTTAATCGAAGAAAAACGTTAGTGGGTGCCGATGCTGGGGTGGGGAACCAAGGACAGCTCACCCTGAACGACAGGGAATTGTTCACCAGTGGCCATGTCTTTTTTGTGCTCAATCCTTCTCCCACATCCGTCAGTAACTCAACTACTCCCGGCAATGAAGGTTTTGTTTCCAGCGTGGCGCCTGGATTCTTCACACGGCACACGAATGCCATTGCTAATTACCTATTCCCTCTAGGTTCCTCACAGAATACAACCCGTTACCGCCCTTTGGTTTTTAGGCCCTCGGCGGCCAACGCTGGACAATACTCGGCCCGCCTGGTCAATCATTCGGCCACAACGGATGGCTACGATCTATCCCTGCTTCATCCCCTCCTGTGTAACTTGAATTCCTTATATTATCATGCTATCCAAAAAGAAGCCGGCAGTCCGGATGCGGATATCGTTTGGCATTATGACAATACGACGGATGGCTCCTGGTCCACAGTGGCCCACTGGCAACCAGGCATCCCGCGATGGGAGGACATGCCTGCTTCCGCAGGGGGGCCTTCGGGAATATTCTCAACTCTTATTCGGAATAGCTGGAATTTTCCGAATGCCCTTTCTTATTATGTGTTAGCCAACCTAAAGCCGGCTGGCCCCACCATTCAGTGTCCCGCCTTTTGCAGCAACGACAGTCTGGTGAGTTTTCAAGCCCAGGGATCGCCGGGCGGTTATTTGTGGACTTTCCCTGCGGGTGTACAGGTAGTCTCCGGTCAGGGTACCTCCACAGCCACGGTAATATGGAACGGCGGGCCGGGCTGGGTGTATGTGCTCGCACCCACCACGCCTCTGGGCTGTGCCTCTTTGGCCGATAGCTGCCAACCGATTATTTATACATCCCCGGTTGCGGACTTCATCGCCGATGACGCAACGGCCGCTGGAAATGGAAGTGTTTTGTTCATGGATAATTCCCTGGGCGCAAACCTGTATGCTTGGGACTTTGGAGACGGTCACACGTCCTCCGTTTCTTCCCCTCTTCACACCTACCTGGAACCGGGTGAGTATTTGGTCACTCTTGTGGTAACAGGAGAGGGAGGCTGCCAAGATTCTATCACCCAGAAAATTGTAGTGGAAAATAGCAATCTTTTCGTTCCTAACGCATTCACCCCTGACCAAAATCACCTGAACGAGATTTTTCAACCTATCATTTCTGCCGAATTAGAACGTTTTGAATTGCTCATTTTTGACCGCTGGGGTACTTTAATTTATAAAACGGATAATATTGCAGAAGGATGGAAGGGCCAGTGCGGGGAAAAACCATGTCCGATAGGAGTATATGTGTATAAAATTGTGGTAAAATTGAAAAACCAAAAAGAAAAAGTTTATTTCGGGCACATAACTCTTTTAAGATAAAACCTAAAACGCACATAAACCATGAAAAAGTCCATATTACTTCTAATTGTTGCAGCGTCGGTAGCCTATGAAACCGTAGTTTCCCAGAACAATGTAGGAATAGGGACCAACACCCCGGATCCATCAGCCGCCCTGGACATTGTATCCACCTCAAAGGGCGTTCTGGTACCGCGGCTGACTGCGGCGCAGAGGCTGGCCATCGCCAATCCTGCCAATGGACTTTTGGTTTTTGATACTGACTCCGCCTGTTTCTTTTATTACTTAACCAGTACGGCGTCATGGCTCAACTTATGTCCCACGAAAGGTACTGATTGTTGGGACCTGAATGGTAACCACCAAAACGACCCCGCTGAAGACGTGAATGGGGATGGGCAATTCAATGCCTTAGATTGTCAAGGGCCTCAGGGGATTCCAGGGCCCCAAGGTCCCCAAGGGCCTCAGGGTCCACAAGGGCCTCAAGGCCCACCAGGTCCTCAGGGAGCCCAAGGCCCTCCCGGCCCCCAGGGGCCTCAGGGTCCACAAGGCCCTCAAGGACCTCCAGGGCCTCCGGGCATCTCCACTCAAAACCAATCGGCCACATTTAATCCTAACGGTTCCTTTTCAGTCACAGATGACGCCGGTACGGTGACTTCCCCCAACCAGGCCTGGCTTGTGGGCGGTAACACCAACCCCTCCTCTAACAATCTTGGGCACACGGGGAACGCTCCCCTTGTCTTTATCACTAACAACCAGGATCGTATGAGTATTCAGCCCAACGGCGACATCTTCGTGGCAGGAAGTAAACCCATCATGCTACGCCGTTATCAATGCGGAGGGTGTGATAACCCCAATCGTAATACCAATGTAAGCGTGACCGATTGGGTGGCTTTTGTAGCTGGTGCTTATCCCACCAATCACACAAATACAGATGCCCGATCCATGAGATTTGTGGTGTATGCCAACACCGCCACAAACACCTGGTGGTTCAAGGGCGATATTCAAAGCCCCAGCAACGAAAGTTGGTCTGTTGATATTGTGTTCATCAAACGCCAGTTGGTGGATGACCAGCGTCCAACTGATTCTTGGGATACAGGCGGAATTGGCTTCTGATTTCTAACAAAACAACAAGCATCAGCCCCCCTAAATTCGCCGCTTCGTAATAGATATTTATTCTAAAAAATTAATAATTATTACGATTCTGCATTTTTCCTAATTTCAATCCTTACAATGTGATTTTTTTTAAGGATTCATTTAATAAGTAGGTTATAAATTAATTGAAAAACATCTAAATTTTCTCCAGATCTTCTAACACTTGGCCCGCTTTTTCCACAAGGCGTCCCTGCATTTCCTGCGGCATGCGGTTCAGATTGCGATAAACGGGGCCCAGCCTGGGATTTTTTTGGAGTTTCTCCCTATGTTGAATGAAAAAATTCCAGAACAGGGCATTCCAAGGACAGGCGCGAGGGCCAAATTTTTCGTGGGGATCATAATAGCAGGATGAGCAATAATCACTCATCCGATTAATATAGGCGGCACTGCCCGCATAGGGTTTGGTAGCCGTTAGCCCTCCATCCGCATACTGACTCATTCCGCGCGTGTTGGTAATTTGCACCCATTCCACGGCATCAGCGTAGATGCCTAAATACCAGCGATCCACTTCATCAGGATGTACGCCTGCCAGCAGGCAAAATGCCCCCGTGATCATGAGTCGTTGAATGTGATGAGCATAGGCATTTCGGAGCGAATCCCTAATGCACACATGTAAACAATGCATGCGCGTACGTCCATTCCAATACCACGAGGGTAAAGGCCTTTCATGTCCAAAA